>CAPGBJ010000065.1 GCA_948616425.1 uncultured Oscillospiraceae bacterium | reverse complement strand
TATTCATAGATGCTGCTGTGGCTCAGTCGGTAGAGCAGCTGATTCGTAATCAGCAGGTCGCCGGTTCAAATCCGGCCAGCAGCTCCACGTCGGAGCAAGCTTCATATCGCTTGCTCCGACTTTTTTCAAAAGTCAGAGCGCCCTCATTTCGCTGCTCCTCCTTTCCAAATCGAACCCGCTGCGCTGGGCTTCGATTTGGTTTTGGGCGCAAAGCTGAAAGAAAGACGATGTGAATCACTTATAGCACGTCGGGGCAAGCTTCATATCGCTTGCTCCGACTTTTTTTCAAAAGTCAGAGCGCACTCATTGCGCTGCTCCTCCTTTCCAAATCGAACCCGCTGCGCTGGGCTTCGATTTGGGTTTGGGCGCAAACTTGAAAGAAAAACGATATGAATCACTTATGGCACGTCGGGGCAAAGTTCGCTTTGTTCCGACGATTTTTTTACGGAATAATTAAAAATCGGCACGATCTTAGATCGTGCCGATTTTAGGCTTACTTGTAGGTGTCTGCCAGTGCCTTGAATTTGGGCAGAGAGCGGCGGATGGTGTCAGTTTGGACGCAGTAAGAGATCCGTACATGGCCAGGGGCGCCGAACCCGGTGCCGGGGGCCATCAGCAGATCGAACTTTTTGGCCCGTTCGCTGAAAGCCAGGTCGTCGGGCTCCAGACTGCGGGGGAAGAGGTAGAAGGCTCCGCCAGGTTCCACCACATGGTAGCCCATGTCCCTCAGAGCGGAGACAAACAGGTTGCGGTTCTCCTCATAGATTTTAATATCAGATGTCAAGTCGCAGCACAGGGAAGTGACCTGCTGGAACAGACTGGGGGCGTTTACATAGCCCAGAGACCGCCCCGCGCCGGCCACTGAGGCGTAGACATCAGCCGCGTCGGTGACGCTCTCAGGTACCAAAACATAGCCGATTCGCTCGCCGGGGAGGGACAGGGATTTGGAGAAAGAGTAGCAGATGATGGTGTCATGATAGATGTGAGGTACCCAGGGCACCTCCACTCCGGTGTAGACAATCTCCCGGTAGGGCTCATCGGAGATGAGATAGATGGGGTGGCCATACTGCTTACTTTTCTCGGTGAGAACATTGGCCAGCCGCTCCAGAGTGGCCCTGGAGTACACCACACCGGAGGGGTTATTGGGTGTGTTGATAACCACTCCCTTGGTGTGTTCGTTGAGGGCCTGCTCAAAGGCGTCAAAGTCGATCTGGAAGCCCTCAACCTCTGGGGGGATAGGGGTCATCTTGGCCCCAGCTCCCTCGATAAACACTTTGTATTCGGGAAAATAGGGGGCAAAGACCACAAACTCGTCTCCAGGGCAGGTCAGTCCCTTGAAGACGCAGCACAGAGAAGCGGCTGCCCCCACGGTGAGGTAGAAGCGGTCAGCGGTGTAGTCAGTTCCAAAGCGGCGGTTGAGGGCCTCGGCAAAACGTTGACGGGCGTCAGGGGCCCCTTGTGCGCTGGTGTAGGCGTGGATTGAGTCCGGCTGCTGTGTGAGCAGACGTACGGCTGTCTCGTTGACAGCGGCAGGGGCGGGGACACTGGGATTGCCAATAGAAAAGTCAAAGACATTTTCTGCACCGATTTCAGCGGCGCGGGCTTTGCCGTATTCAAACAGTTCGCGGATCACAGACCGGGCGGTGCCCAAGTCCTTCATATGTGGGGAAACCATAGAAACAGACCTCCTACATTCAAATTGCCAGAAGCAAGGGAGTATTGCTGTTTATTATAACACAGCGGTTTACCGGAGTAAAGTGGAAATTCAAATAGCTTGCAATCTTTCGACAACAGTTTTCCATTTGATTCCAAAAAATGAGAATAATTGTATGGAATTAAAAAGTTAACGAAGAAGTTCGCTAAAATGATAGTGGAATTGGAAATTTCTGACCTTTACAAAAGGGGGGTAAGGAGCTATAATCCATAAAAATTGCAGTGCTATATCTGAGGAGGCGGCGGAATGCAGATCTTATCGGGTAAAGCGATTATGGATCAGATTGTGGCAGGTCGGCTATGCTTTTACCGCCGCCCAGCCCCCCAGGTTCAGCTGTATACCCAGGGGGACTGGCGTCAGGAGATCAATCGATTCCACCGCGCTCAGCAGACTGCTATTCTAGAGCTGAATACACTCTACCACCGGGCGCTCAACCAAGTGGGCGATGGAGTGGCCTCTATTTTCTCCATCCACGGAATGCTGCTGGAAGATCACGACTATGTGGAGACGGTCCGGTCCCTGATTCAAGGACAGAGTGCGACGGCAGAATACGCCGTTCAAATGGCAGAGGTCAGTTTTTCGGCTGCCTTTGCCGCTATGGATAGCCCCTATATGCGGGCTCGGGCGGTGGATATCAGGGATATTTCCCAGCGGGTGCTCCGGGCGCTGATGGGCGGCCGTCAGGAGCTGCTGATGGAGGAGCCGGCAATCCTGGTATCTGACGATTACCTGCCCAGTGAGGTGATGGACTTTGATCAGCGCCGGCTGCTGGGTCTTATCACGCGGAGGGGGAGCCTGGACAGCCATACTGCCATGTTGGTTCGGGCTTATCACATCCCTGCCATTGTGGAGGTGGATCTGGCGCCCCGGTGGGAAGGGCACTTGGCCCTGATGGACGGCTACACCGGAAGTGTATACATAGATCCCGAGCCGGAACAGATGAACCAGCTGCGGGAGCTCTATCAGGCGAATGGGCGGCCCAAGGGGTGCGCTTTGAGTATGAAATAAGTGACAGGTCTCCGGCATAAGCTGGGGACCTGTTGCACTTTATCGCCCCTGTACAATGGGACAGACGGGGTGAAATTGATGGACAGCCTCCTCCTTTTGAAGCAGGCGCAGGGCGCCCAGGGCCAGGGCCTCCATCTCGTTTTCTCCGGGGAGAACCACAACTCGGCAGAGGTTATGGAGGTAATCAATGACCTTATGGGTGAGCATACTGGAGTTGGCCAATCCGCCAGTGAGGATGACGGCGTCAACAAGCTGCGTGAAGCAGCAGAGCATAGTGCCCACACCCTTGGCGATCTGGAGTGCCTGGGCCTGATAGACCAGGGCGGCCCACTCGTCTCCCTGGGCAATGCGCCGCTCCACCTCCTGACAGTCGTGGGTACCAAGCAGGGCGGACATGCCTCCCTCGCCCCGCAGCTTTTTCATCATCTCTGCTTTGGTGTATTTTCCGGAATAACACATGTCCAAAACATAGAGCATGTTCAGACTGCCGCCGCGGTCAGGGGAGAAAGGACCGGCGTCGTCAGAAATCGAGTCGATGATACGGCCATGACTGTGGGCAGAGACGGAGATGCCGCCCCCCAGGTGGGCCACGACCAGGTTCATGTCCTGGTATCGGCGCCCCATGGATTGGGCATATTTCCGGCTGGTAGCCCGGGCATTGAGGACATGGCAGAAGCTGGTGCGAGTGACCTCTTTAAAGCCGGTAACGCGCGCTTCAGGGAGGAGTTCGTCGCTGGTGACGGCGTCATAGATATAGGCGGGAATATTCAGGGGGAGGGCAAACTCCCGGGCCATCAGTCCTCCCAGGTTGGACGCGTGGTCGAACACCGTGTGGTGGAGCAGACAGTCGGCCAGCGCGTCATCTACCAAGTATCCTCCGGATACAATATTGGGAATAATACCGCCTCGACCTACCACAGCGGACAGTTGGGACAGGTCGTAACCCTCTAAAGCCAGCCAGCTTCGCACCATACCGACTCGGTACTCCAGCTGGTCGTTGAGAGACGGATAAGGGGCCAGGTCTGGATTGGTATGGACCATGTTCCGACTGATCAGAGGGGACGCATCCCGGTACAGTGCGGCCTTTGTGCTGGTGGAGCCAGGGTTTAGGACCAGAATGTCGTAAGGCATGTGGAACCTCCTGTCTAATATTAAGCGGGCGGATCTGTGTTTGTGCCTCAGAAGATCATGCCGCCCCCCGTCAACCAACGGTATATCGTTCAATTCATGGCTGTGCAGATCAGAATGGACCAGTACTTTTCCTCGGCTGTGGCGCCCCGGGAGTTGACGGTAATGGGGACGTCGGCGCCCAGAACAACGCCGGCCATTTTACCGCCAGCCAACCCATAGAGAGATTTGCCCAGCAGATTGCCCGCTGCGATGGAGGGGGCCAACAGGATGTCTGCGTCACCTGCCACTGGGCTGTGGTAGCCCTTTACCCGGGCGGCTTCCCGGTCAGTTGCCAGGTCCAGGGCAATGGGACCTTCCACAATACAGGGGCCAAAGTCGCCCCGCTCTCCCTCCGCTTTCAGGGCTGCGGCATCCGCCGTCTCAGGCATGGCGGAACTCACCGTCTCCACCGCGCATAGTGCCGCAGCCTTTGGCCGGTCGTAGCCTAAAAAGCGGCAGAAATCCACTGCATTTTGCAGAATGTGCCGTTTCTGCTCAAGATCAGGGGCCACTACCATTCCGCCGTCAGTAATATAGAGCAGTTTGTGATAGTTGGGGACATCTAGAATGGCCACATGAGACATGACCTCACCGGCCCGAATCCCCGATTCTTTTTTGACCACCGCCTTGAGAAGTGTTCCAGTGGGGAGCATCCCCTTGACGAGCATAGCCCCCCGCCCAGAGCGGATGAGAGCCACTGCTTTAGCGGCGCAATCGGCGTCGTCCTGGGCGTCCACCACTTGGGTGGGGTCCAGCACCGCACCTAGCCTCTGGGCGATGGAGAGAATCTGTGCCCTATGTCCCACCAGGATAGGTTGGATGAGCCCGTCCTGACAGGCGTTGAACACGGCCTGTAGGGTGTGTTCGTCGTGGGCCGCAGCTACCACGGCGGTCTTAGGCGGCAAATTTTGAAGACGGAGCTTGAGTTGGGGAAAGTTTGCGATGACCATAGGACACCCTCTTCTCCTGATTTAGATGAGTTTATTTTAGCATCTGGGCGTGAAAATGTATAGAAGAATTTTGTGCTTTTGCATCGGAGGATCAATTCGACAAAATTCTGAGTATCAATGCTGAATGGTAACGGATACTCAGAATTTTTATCATAATGATTGAAGGAGTGATGGACACGATGGACAAGGGTGAGAGAAGGTTGACAGAAAGGGTGCTTTCGGATTATCGGTGGTATCTGATCCGGGAGGAGCGCAGCTGTGGGACAATTGAGAAATATATACGGGATTTGGGCGAGTTCCGAAGGTGGCTGGGCGGCAGAGCGGTCAGTAAACAGGAGACGATAGGCTGGAAGGAATATCTGCTCTCAAAGGGGCTGAATCCGGCGACGGTGAATGCGAAGCTGTCGGCGCTGAACGGGCTGTTCCGATATCTGGGGTGGGAGGGCTGTCGGGTAAAGTTTCTAAGGATTCAGCGCAGAGTGTTTCGGGATACGGCGAGGGAGTTGACGCGGGAGGAATATTTTCGCCTTTTAGAGGCGGCGCGGTCTGCTGGACGGGAGTACCTGGCGCTGCTGATGGAAGCAATTTGCTCCACAGGGATACGGGTGTCAGAGGTCCGCTACCTCACGGTGGAGGCGGCCCTCGCAGGACGCGCAGAGGTGTGTATGAAAGGAAAGATCCGCACGATTCTGCTGCCTGGGAAATTGTGTCGGAAACTTCTGAAATATGCGCGTAAAGAAAAGACCGTCCGAGGTGAAATTTTTCTCACCAAGGAAGGCCGTGGAATGTCCAGAAGTCAAATCTGGCGGCAGATGAAAAAGTTGTGTGTCAGGGCGGGAGTAAAGTCGTCTAAAGTGTTTCCCCACAATCTGCGGCATCTGTTTGCCACAGTTTTTTACCGTACCTGCCGGGACATTGTAAAGCTGGCAGATGTGTTGGGACACAGCTCCATTGAGACTACCCGTATCTATCTGCTGACCACTGGAGCAGAACATGCCAGACATTTGGAACGTCTGCATTTAATCTGCTAAAACAGAATATGCGTTTCATTTTTAATACGGCGGTTAAGAGTACAAATATGGAATAAAAACATATTGGCTCTTAAAAAGTTGGCATGAAAATATGGGGTCACATTGAGATAAGACAGGCGACCCCCATATTTTTATACGGACTGGAAGGCTCGGAGGCAAATGGTGCTTGCATTTCAGTGGTGATCTATGCTATAATAATGCAAAGTTTTGCGGATAAACTGGAGTATGTAACATTTGCTTGACAGGTCGCATATTCTGTCACAGTCCGCCTAGGCTGGCCGTGATTTGGCCGGGGCTGACATGTAGGGATATTTGCGGCTGTTGCAGGCCTCTCATCAGCTGGAGCAGGAAGAGGCATATCTCTTGATTAAGACGCTGGGGGAGCGGGACCTCGTGCGCAATAGTTGACACGATTGACAGTGGAAGCGGTGAAAGCTGGAACAGTAGAGCAGGGCTATCACAGCGACCGCTGTTAAAAGGTGGGACGCATACCTATGGGGCTACGAAATGAACTGTAGGTATATGTCCAGAAAAGGGGAGTGGCAGAGACCCTGTGTTTTGAACGACATCGGGTGTTCCTGTGTATGTAATCAAGTTGCTTCAGAGGGGCGGCCCAGCGGCCCAGGTGACGGAGGAGAGGGCGACGCCGGGCTGTCTGTGGCATATGTACTGCTTAAACTGCATCTCTAATTTTGGCAGATCAGGCGTATGACCGGATACTGGAAGGGAAACCGCGTACAGTGGGCTGGGATGTGTAAAAGAGCGATAAGAGATTGGGAGAGCGACAATGGAACGTCAAAAAGAGGAGTATATAGAGATAGACCTGCTGCGCCTGCTGCGGGCGCTGTGGAAGCGCGGCGGAACAATTTTGCTATCAGCCCTGCTGTGCGGAGCGGCAGGCTTTGGGCTGGCATTTTGGGTGATACCGCCAGAGTACCAGGCCAGCGCCCTGCTGTATGTGAACAACAGTTCCATCTCGGTGGGGAGTACGTCTATCAGTCTGTCAGACCTGTCGGCCTCTCAGACCTTGGTGGATACATATATTGCAATTTTGCAGACCCGTCTGACCCTGAATGAGGTTTTGGAACGGCTGGATCTGGACTACGACTATGAAGAGTTTTGTGAGATGATTGAGGCCAAGGCGGTCAATCATACAGAGATCTTTGAGGTGACAGTGACCAGCCGGGACCCGAGGGAAGCGGAGCGCGTTGCCAATACCATTACAGTGGTGTTGCCAAGCAAGATTGCACAGATTGTAGACGGGTCATCTGTCCGTACAGTCGATTACGCGGTGGTGCCTGAGAAGTGTCACAGCCCCAGTATCACTGTGTGTACACTGGTGGGAATTTTAGCCGGCGCACTGCTCAGCTGTGGCGTGGTGGTGGCGCAGGAACTTCTGGATGAGCAGATCCATAGTGAAGAGGAGCTGCTTCAAACCTATAGCCTGCCTGTTCTGGCAGCGGTGCCGGATATGCTGGCGCCCCAGGCGGGGCAGGGGTATGGTTCTTACCATAAGGAGCCGGAGGGAAAGGAAAGACTATGAGGAAGGAGAAAGCGGGGAAACGGCTGCAGCAGCCGATCGTGGAGGAAAAGACCTTTGGGAAGGGGCTGAGTTTTGCGGCGTCGGAGTCATATCGTCTGCTGCGGACCAACGTCCTGTTTGCCCTGCCGGACGCGGGGAAATGCCGTGTGATTGGCGTGACCAGCTCATTAAGCGGGGAGGGAAAGAGCACGACCGCACTGAATCTGTCCTATATGCTGGCGGAATCCGGACGGAAAACGCTGTTGGTAGAGACGGATATGCGTCTGCCCACCCTTGTGAGAAAGCTGGGCCTGAAGCACAAGAGTGGCCTGTCTAATTTACTGGTTGGGCTGTGCGGCGTGCAGGAGGCGATGCAGCCCTCGGGAATTCATGATATGCTGGCGGTGATCAGCTCTGGAGATATCCCACCCAATCCGTCAGAACTGCTGGGTTCAGAGCAGATGCGCAAAGTGATAGCGGATCTGTCCGCCATGTTTGACTTCATTATCCTGGATCTTCCCCCCGTGAATGAAGTGGCGGACGCCTTGGTGGTGTCGCAGCTGACGCAGGGGATGCTGATGGTGGTGCGGCAGGGTTATGCCAGTCGGACTTCAGTGGCGGAGGCCATGCGGCAGCTGAGCTATATCAATGCCAAGGTGCTGGGGTTTGTGGTGACCTATACAGACGGTACGGGAGGGAAATATAAGAGCTACAAGAAGTATGGATACAAGTACGGCAGCTCAGCCCAGGGGGCGTCCAGCAGATGACGGATATCCATACCCACATCCTGCCCCAGATGGATGACGGGAGCCAGAGTGTGGAGGAGAGTTTGGCCATGCTGAGGGCGTCGGCTGCGCAGGGAATCACTTGTGTGGCGGCTACGCCCCATTTCTATCCAGCACAGGAGAGCCCGGAATCCTTTTTGGCCAGGCGCGCGTCCGCGGCGGCGAGACTGAGGGCGGCCCTTGGCCCTGGGATGCCAGAGGTGCTTTTAGGGGCGGAGGTGTGCTGCTTTGAGGGGATGGGGCGGTCCAGAGTGCTGGAGAAACTGCGCATTGAGGGGACCTCGCTCCTGCTGATAGAGATGCCCTTTACCCCCTGGCCGGATCGGCTGATCCGGGAGCTGCGGTATTTGCAGGAGGGGGATGAGATCACGGTGGTGCTGGCCCATGTTGAGCGGTATTTGAGCCTTCAGAAGTCCGGGGTATGGGATACACTGATGGCGGACGGGGTGCGGTTTCAGTGTAATGCCTCCTTTCTGCTCCGTTGGCAGACCCGGCGCCAGGCGCTTCAAATGCTGCGGAGCGGAAGAGTTCACCTTCTGGGCTCTGACTGCCACAGCATGGAGCGCCGCCCACCCCGTCTGGGTCCGGCGCTAGCACGTTTGGGAGCGAGAGACCGGCAGAAGCTGGAGGTGGAAACGGTGCGCCTGATGGCGCGAGGGGAGTGAATGAGGGGATGAGGAGGCGGTATGCCGCAGGCGCGCTGATGTTGCTGGCGGCCTGTGTGCTGCTGGGGTCAGTGGCGCTGCGGAAGCTGATTCCCCAGGAGACAGCGGTAACACGGGTGCAGGCTGTACTGGCCGAGCTGGATAGTCAACCGCAGGAACCGGAGGAGATCACTGCCCCGGCAGATGCGATCTATGAAAGTCCCATTGATTTTCAAGATCTCTGGGAGATGAATCCGGATATCTACGCTTGGCTGCAGATCCCTGGCATGGGGGTGAGCCACCCTGTCCTTCAGCGGGAGGGGGACGACAGCTACTACCTCAGAAGGGACAGCAGAGGGGAGTCCAGCAGGGCAGGAAGCATATTTTCAGAGAGCAAGTATAATGGCAGAGATTTTACTGACCCGGTGACCATTTTGTATGGGCACTGTATGCGCTCCGGAGAGATGTTTGGAACGCTCCAAGAGGTCTACTCCGGGGAGGGCGGCATGGAGGAATACAGCGAGATTGTGGTTTATCTTCCAGATCAGGAGCTGCACTACCAGGTCTTCGCCGCTGTCCCCTATAGCAAAAAGCATGTCCTGTATTACCACGACTTCAATGATCCAGAGGTGTTTCAGGCATTTTTGGACAAAGAGGTGCTGTCAGTCCGGTCTATAAACGCAGCCATTGATCAGGAGGCTGAGGTGTCTGTGACAGACCGGCTGCTGATCCTATCCACCTGCCTGAAGGGGGATAACCAGCAGCGGTACCTGGTCGTGGCAAAGCAGCTGCAAAATAAGGAATAGAAGGGAACGAAAAGTATGAAAAAATTGGCTGTTTGTCTGATTACTGTGTTGCTGTCAGGGGTGCTGGCGGGACCTGCCGTTCTGGCAGCACCGGCAAACCCGCCTGTAGATCCGGTGCTGTCCCCCACAGAGAAGGACCGCCCCCGCCCCGACCTGCCGGACCCCAATGATCCGGAGAGCCCGGAGACTATCACCATCGTAGATGGGGATGTACCTCTGACTTTTATCAAGGTATGGGATCCGGAGATGGAAGAGTTTGTGTATATTTTGGATGAGGATGTGCCCTTAGCCGGTGTGGATTCTCCCCAGACCGGTGACACGTTGCCAAGTCTGACAGAAGTCTCTCTCTGGGGGATGGCGGCAGCTGGCAGCGCGGTGTTGCTGATGCGGAGAAAAAGAGAGTAAATTTCCGCTTAGGGCACAGTAGTCAAAATATGGGGATATTTCCCGTAACAATGAGGAGCAGAAAGGGTGTATAGCTGTGAAGAAAGTATCTGTGGCTTTGGGCGTTGTTCTGTGTGTGACGATGTTGACCACCCCCATGGTGCTGGCTGCTGGTCCGGTAGAATCTCCTACTGAGCCGGAGAATCCCACGATCAGCATAGAAGACCTGGATGTACCGCTGTCAGATATGCCGATAGAGGAGCTTATCGAGCCGGAGGTGCCCCTGGTGACCTCTCCTCAGACCGGTGTGACAGGACTGAGCGTGGGAGAGAGCCTGTCCTTGCTGTCGGCTGCAGTGGGGATTGTCGGAGCGGCTTTGGTGGTACGGGCGAGGCAGAGGCGCTCTGCTGAATGAGATGAAAATTCGTCTAGATCGCGGCGTATTGAAGGCTGCGGTTGTGTCCCTGTTGGTACTGGCCCTCCTCCTAGCTGGAATGCGATTGCTTTGCCTCTGGGAGGAGGGAAAAGCTCTGACTGAAGGGTCAGACAGTGATTGGGCGGGGTCAGAAGAGGACGAGGGGGCAATGCTGTATTACCAGGGGCGCTGGTATGTTCCGCGAAAGCATGTGGAGACTGTGTTAATACTGGGCCTAGATCGGTCCCAGACGGAGGGGGTCTCCGTGACTGGCGACTATGCCCAGTCAGATTTCCTTTTGCTGTTGGCGATTGACCAGGAGGCGGGGCGGTGCCAGCCAATCCTTTTGAACCGAGATACCATGGTGGATATTCAGGATTTTGATCCCTATGGACGGCCTAACGGGACGCAAAGGGCGCAACTGGCCTTGGCCTATGCCCATGCGCAGGCATACACCAACAATGAAAAGGCCGCCTGTCAGGCGGCGGTAGAGGCGGTATCTCAGCTGTTGTACGGTGTGGAGATCGACCACTATGTGACCCTGACCATGGATGGGCTGATGGTGCTCAACGACCTGGCAGGCGGAGTAACGGTGGAGATACAGGACGATTTCTCCATGGTGGACCCCACGTTGGTACAGGGGGAGCGTGTGACCCTGCTGGGGGAACAGGCTTTGCGCTATGTCCGGACTCGCTGGTGGGTGGGGGATAGCTCCAATTTGGAGCGAATGGAGCGGCAGCGGCAGTATCTGGACGGCTTACAGAGCCAGTTGGTCGCTCTGGCGGATCAGGATGAGGAATTTATCCTCGGTGCGCTGTTGAAAATCAACGACCATATGGGCTCTGACTGCACGGTAAAGCAGCTGGCGGAACTGGCAGAGCGTATCCGTACTTTCCAGATGGCGGACTATATCGCCTTGGAGGGCGAGGTTTTGATGGGAGAACGGTATGTGGAGTTCCACGTGGACGAAGAGGCGCTGCAGAAGCTGGTTATTGAGGAATTTTATGAGCTAGCAGAATAATAGAGGGGCGCTTGAAGGCGCGCGGGGGAGATGATATCCGTGAATGATTGCAAGGCAGGACCGAAGGGGGAGAGCGCTGGCAGTTTGGAACCTGTCTTAGGAAAGCGGGTTTATCTGCTGGCTAAGCGGTTACAGGATATCGCACTCTCCGCTCTGGCTCTGGTGGTTTTGTCTCCGCTTCTGCTGCTGATCTCCCTGATTATTGTGTTGGATGACCCCCATGCGGGGCCTATTTTTTCTCAAATTCGGTGTGGAAAGGCGGGCCGAGAATTTCAATTTTATAAATTTCGGACGATGTATGCGGATGCAGAGCAGAGACAGGAGGAGCTCTTCCAGTACAATGAGATGGAGGGACCGGTATTCAAAATAAAAAAGGACCCCAGAATTACCAGGGTAGGAGGGGTATTGCGCCGGACCAGCTTGGATGAGCTGCCGCAGCTGCTGAATGTGCTGAGGGGGGATATGTCACTGGTGGGGCCCCGGCCGCCTTTGCCCCATGAGGTGGAGCAGTACACCGCCGAGCAGAGACGTCGGCTGATGGTGACGCCTGGTCTGACCTGCTTTTGGCAGATACATCCGGAGCGGTACACGCTGAGCTTTGACAGATGGGTTGAGCTGGATGTCCAGTATATCAGGGAGCAGTCCTGGCTGCTGGATTGGAAGATTATCGTTTGGACTGTGAGAGCCATGGCGCAGGGAAATGGGGAGTAGAGTCGGGGGCAGAGGTTCGCAGGGACAGGCAGCGTTATTCTGGCAATTAAGATGTTTCGTGAGAGGTATTTTGTACATAAATTGATTCTTATGTTGCTGCTTCTTGGCGTCGGACGCTTGAACGTAATTTTTGGACATACGAAGTCTGTTTTTTTATAGCGGTTACACTCTGAGGCTTGAAGTGCGTTGATGTCAATCGCTCCATTAAAATTGTATTTTGGACTATGTCATGACATGATGTCTGTTTTAAGACATAGCTATTGGCTATGCTTCGCTGTGACGCTGGCTCTGGACCGGCTCTATGAATATCTCATTACGTTACAAACGTGATGAATCAGGTATCTGCCAGAAAAAAGTGCGAAAAATTGATACTAATGGTTGTCTTTATATGATATAGTATAAGAGAGGCCTTTTACTCCAGGGCGTCGGCCAATGTTTCGCTCCTGATGATTGGTGAGGTTCTGTTCCAAAATGACAGGGAGAGCCAACTTGAGAGAGGGCATGGCGTTGCGTACAACTCGGTGAAGTCGGCATAGTGCGCTTGGAGTATGTGGTATTTGTGCCCTTTTCAATCGGGTGCAGTGTCGAGAGAGGGGGTTGAACCATGGAGATGAGGTCCCGGACTGAAAACTCTCTCAGAAATATTCGGGTCACGCTGTTATTTCAAGCGAGCAGCTTTGGGATAGCTTTTTTTACCCGCAAAATTTTTGTGCAGATGTTGACACAAGAATATCTCGGGTTGGACGGAACCTTTTCTAATATCCTCTCCATGCTCTCCTTGACAGAATTGGGAATTGGGAGTGCGATTACCTACAGTCTTTATAAACCGCTGGCGGAAAAGGATCAAGGGCAAATTGTGGCATTGATGGCGCTGTTTCGCCGCGTTTATTGGACAATTGGGGGGATAGTGGCCCTGTTTGGGTGCGCATTGACGCCCTTTTTACCTGTGCTGGTGAGGGACCTGCCTGATATCCCGCATATTGATTGGATTTATTTGTTCTTTGTACTCAATTCCTCTCTGTCCTACTTCTATGCCTATAAGCAGTCGCTCATGATCGCCGACCAGCGGCAGTATATCACTACAGCCTGCCATTTTATACTGAGTAGTTTGCTCCGTCTGACTCAGATGGCGTTTCTTTGGCTGAGCGGCGACTATTTTATTTATTTAGGGCTTCAAATTGGGACAACACTGCTGGAAAATCTAATTCTCTCCCAAATAACCGACCGTCTCTATCCTTATATCAGAAGGGACCGACACGGCAGCGTGGCGCCGGAGACCAAAAGAGAAATTATCAAGAACACAAAGGCGTTGATGCTCCACCGAGCAGGCGGAATAGTCGTGTTTGGTACGGATAATCTGCTGATCTCTATTTTTGTGGGCGTTGTTGAAGTGGGGGTGTACTCCAATTATCTGATGGTAATCAACGCCCTGGGATCACTCTCCTATCGGGTATTTTACTCCCTGACTGCCAGTGTTGGGAACTTAAAGGTATCTTCAGAAGCCAAACATATATTATCTGTGTTTCAAAGGGCCAATTTTGCGGGAAATTGGCTCTATGGTTTCTCTACAGTCTGCTTGACAGTTTTACTGGGACCTTTTATAGAACTCTGGCTGGGAAGGGATTATCTGTTTAGCAGAGGAACTGTGTGCTTGATTTTGATGAACTTCTATGTGACTGGGATGCGTCAGGTCACGCTGATTTTTCGGGATGCGTGCGGCCTGTACCGGTATGAGGGCTATAAGCCCGTTTGGGAATCCGTCATCAATTTAGTAGTCTCTGCAATCTTGGCGGTTCCCTTTGGTGTTACAGGTATTTTTGCCGGCACATTTATCAGCACCATGACAACTTGCTTCTGGGTAGAACCTGTGGTTCTGTTCCGATACGGCCTTCATGCCGATGTGGGGATTTATTTTAAAGATTACATTTATCATACACTGGTTACTCTGCTGACTACCGCGGCGGTCTGGCAGATCTGTGTACAGCTGCCTGGGGCCGGTCTGCCGCTTTTTTTGACAAAGATGGCGGTGTGCGCTGTGTTAGGCAATCTGGGCTATCTGCTGGCCTACTGCCGGCGTGAGGAGCTTCGCTTTTTTGTTGCGCTTTTTATCAGAATGACAGCTTCGATCAGGAGAGGAAATACCAGATGATGGAAGGAAGAGGGACAGCGGAGGAGAAATGATGGAGCGAAAGCCGCTTGTCACAGTAGTTTTGCCTGTTTATAATAAGGAAAGGCTGCATGTGGAGCTGTTTGGTCAGGGATTTACCTGGCTGGACGCGCGGGACTGACGAGTTGTTGGCGGGTGCGGCAAACTTTGTGAAGACGGTGGAGGCCCATCAGCACCGAAAGATGGCCTGTCTGGAGGAGATCGCCTATTTAAATGGGTGGATTGCCAGAGAAGAAGTGCTCAAAGTTTATGAAAAACTGAAAAAGAATCAGTATGGACAATACCTGAAGGATATGTTAGACGGGAAATATTTGGACACATTGCGGTGATGCGGGGAGGACGGTCCGATGTGGAAAAAGATGGTTGTGACAGGGGGAGCGGGTTTTATTGGGGGGAATTTTATCCGCTATATGCTGGACAAATACCCGGACTGCCGCATAATTTGTGTGGATTGCTTGACCTATGCGGGTAACCTGTCCACACTGAGTGATTTTTTGGGGAGGGATCGTTTTCGCTTCTGCAAGATCAATATCTGTGACCGAGCAAAAATTGATCAGATGTTTGAAGAGGAGCGTCCCGAGGTTGTAGTTCATTTTGCGGCGGAATCCCATGTGGACCGCTCGATTGAAGATCCTGAAATCTTTTTAGACACCAATATTAAGGGTACGGCGGTGATGATGGATGCTTGCCGGAAATATGGGGTCCGGCATTTTCATCAGGTCTCTACAGATGAGGTGTATGGAGATCTGCCCCTGGATCAGCCAGATATTTTGTTCACGGAGGATAGTCCGCTGCGGACCAGCAGCCCATACAGCAGTTCGAAAGCTGGGGCAGACCTGTTGGTCCTATCCTACTATCGCACCTATAATCTGCCAGTTACCATCTCTCGCTGCTCCAACAACTATGGCCCCTTTCAGCTTCCAGAGAAGCTCATTCCCCTTATGATTACAAATGCTCTGGCCGGACGGCCACTTCCGGTCTATGGAGACGGAAGAAATGTTCGGGACTGGCTGTATGTGGAGGATCATTGCAGGGCGATTGATCTGATTTTACAGGCCGGAAGCGTTGGAGAAATCTATAATATTGGCGGCCACTGCGAGATGCAGAATATTGAGCTGGTCAGACTGATTTGCAGAGAACTGGGGCAGTCAGAGGGTCTGATTATTCATGTGGAAGATCGAAAGGGACATGATCTGCGCTATGGGATAGACGCCTCTAAAATCAATAAAGAGTTGGGCTGGCAACCGGAGGTCTGTTTTGAGAACGGCATCAGGAAGACCATTCGCTGGTATCTGGAGAACCGGGCCTGGTGGGATGAGCAGATATCGAAATGAATTGCGGGAGGATTGCTGAGAGACGATGTGACCCGTTTTGAAGCAGAAGTCTGTTACATGTTGTGAGATATGCTGTCTGACGAGGGTGTTTGCTGCGGCAAGGAGCTGAATTTTTGCAGGAGTACCATGTGCTGCGAAAAAGGCGAAGTGCAGCGGCAGGGAACTCGGCAGGCGGCTTTTTTTGGAATGAAGCAGATGTCTGGCGGTCTGAGCAGATGCGGAGGAGGACTATAAAATCTAAAAAAAGTCCTTGCCATTTCCTGTGGGATAGGTTACAATAAGGTTACAAAAATGACAAAGCGGTTAAAGCTGGGCAGGGACCTGCATAAGAGAGAATGTTCACGGATTATATATTTACATAACATTTGATCTGTGGTACACTAAAAACTTGGTAAGTCCCCGGCCTTTGTAGAGAGAAACCGCCCTGGGCGGAATATTGGCTGAGCGGAGGAGCGGAGAACGCTATGATACGTCTTATAGATGTATATAAAGAGTATGACAATGGCACCAAGGCCCTGAAGGGGGTCAATATACGTATTGATGACGGAGAATTTGTCTTTCTGGTGGGCCCCTCCGGTTCTGGTAAGTCTACGGTGATTAAGTTGATTACAGCGGAAATTGCTCCAACTGAGGGACGGGTGATGGTAAACGGTTTTAACCTGACGAATATCAGCCCCCGTCAGGTACCCAAAATGCGCCGCACGCTGGGGGTCATTTTCCAGAACTTCCGCCTCATTGAGAAGAAGACGGTGTATGAGAATCTGTCCTTTGCGATGCGCGCGATTGGCGCCTCCAACCGGGAGCTGCGCAGACGGATTCCCTATGTGCTTCAGCTGGTGGGGCTGGACCAGAAGGGAGACCGGTACCCCGGCCAGCTGTCTGGCGGCGAACAGCAGCGGGTGGCAATTGCCCGGGCCCTGGTGAATAATCCCAGCATGATTATTGCCGACGAGCCTACGGGTAATTTGGACCCTCAGCGTTCCCTGGAGATTATGATGCTGCTGGAGCGTATTAATGAGCTGGGCACCACCGTTCTGGTGGTCACCCATGAAAAGAATCTGGTCAACCGCTTTACCAAACGGGTGGTGGCCATTGAAAACGGACGGATTATCAGCGACGAAACGGGTGGTTACTACAATGTCGAGAAGATTTGACGCAGGATACTATATTAGTGAGGGCTTTCACTCCATCTTTACCCATGGTTTTATGTCCTTTGCCGCAGTTTGTATGATTGTGGCCTGCCTGGTTATCATGGGTTCTTTCACCTTGCTGGCGGTAAATTTAGACAATATGCTGGGTGATCTGGAGAATGAAAACGAGATGGTGGTCTATATAGATGACAGTCTGACCGAGGAGCAAGCCCGAGCCCTCCAGCCTGTTTTGGCAAAGATCCCCAATGTATCCCAGCTGTCTTTTGTCACCGCTCAGCGGGCTATGGAGGAGTTTAAGGCCAAGCGAGAGAATAACGCTCTGCTGGCCGACCTGCCCGACGAGACCCTCCGAGACCGCTACCATGTCCATGTGGTAGACATTGAGCGGATGGCCGAGACCAAGGCGGCCCTGGAACAGGTGGAAGGTGTGGGCGTGGGTAATGTCCGCGCCGCCATCGAGATCGCCGACGGCTTTGTGTTGGTGCGCAATATTGCCACCGGCGTGGCGATGGTACTGGTGGGGATGCTGCTGATCATCTCGCTGTTTATTATCGCCAATACCATCAAACTGGCCACCTTCTACCGCCGGGAGGAGATTGCCATTATGAAAATGTGTGGCGCCACTGACGGCTTTATTGAGTGGCCCTTTGTGGTGGAAGGGATGCTGTTGGGACTGACTGGGGCGCTGATCGCCTTCTTTGTGCAGTGGGGGCTGTATCAGGCGGTGGCCAAGTTTGCGATCCAGGGCAATGGAATCTCTCTGGTGACCATCCTCAGCTACCAGTCTATGGCCAGCACAATCCTGGCTGTGTTCTGCGGTGTGGGCGCCTTTATTGGGGTAGGCGGCTCCCTGTTTGCCATCCGAAAGTTCTTACAGGTATAAAATTTCTTGTCAGGGACCAACAGGCTGTGCCTGTGTAAATCAACAACAGGGGAGGTTGCAGGTGTGAAACGACAGAAGAGACAGAGACTGTTCATGTCAATTATGGCCGGATTTTTGGCGTTTGTGATGATATTGCCCATCCTATCCTATATTTTGGTCCGATGAGGGGTAGCGGAGAGGGCAAGGCGAAGCGGAAGTTCCAGTTGGACCCTATGGACCGTTTTGAGGACAAGGCGCTGTATGTCGAGGAGGGCGGAATGTTGGTCGGCCCCTGGGATTGGATAAATAACAGTGAGAACCCATTAGGAGGAAGTTTTAATGAAAATGAGTGGAAAACGATTCCGACGTGTGCTGGAACTGGCTTTGGTTTTAGTGCTGCTCCTCCCCCTGGCTGGTCCTGGGGCAATCCCTGAGGCCTCCGCTGTCACCCAGGCGGAGATTAACGCCCTGAAGGGAGATGCGGGCAAACTGGCTTCGCAGAAAAAGGACATCCAAGCCCAGCTGAAAGCGATTCAGTCGGATAAGAACGCCGCCATGAAAAAGAAGGAACTTCTGGAAAGTCAGATCAGTATTATTCAGGAGGAGATTGACAATATCAATGCCCAGATCTCCATGTATGATCAGCTGATTGCACAGAAGACAGAGGAGCTGGCCCAGGCAGAGGCGGACGAGGCCGCTCAATATGAACTATTTTGCCGCCGGATCCGCTATATGGAGGAGCAGGGGGAGACCTCATACTGGACGGTTCTGTTTTCTTCCAGCGACTTCTCCGAACTGTTGGATAACTATATGATGATTGAAGAGATTATCCAGTATGACAACCGGGTCATGGATGATCTGGAGGCCCTTCAGAACCGGGTGAGTGTGGAGAAAAATGCTCTGGAGGAGGCCCAGGCGGAACAGGAGGAGGCCAGAAAGCAGCAGCAGTCCGCCCAGCAGGAGCTGAAGAGCCAGGAGGACGAGGTGGACAAGCTGATCAGCGAGATCAATGCCCATGAAGACCAGCTGGAGGCCATGGAGGAAGAGCTAAATAAGGCGGCTAAGGAGCTGGATGCCCAGATCAAAGCCAAGGAGAAGGAGTACGCTGACCAGATTGCCAAGGTAAAAAGCGAGTCCGGTTTTATGTGGCCTCTGAACGCCAGCATCAACAAGCTGTCCTCTCTCTATGGCAATCGAAAGCATCCCGTTACTGGAAAGCCGGGCAAGCATTCTGGCATTGATATTCCCGCAGCGAAAGGCACCCCCATCTATGCGGCCAAGAGTGGTGTGGTAATTACCTCGGAGAAGGGCAGCGGCAGCTATTGGTCCTATGGGAATTATGTGCTGATTGCCCACAGCGATGGTACCAATACGCTCTATGCTCATATGAGTAAACGGGCCGCCACCAAGGGGCAGACAGTTAAGCAGGGAGATGTGATCGGCTATGTTGGTACCACTGGCCGGTCCACTGGCAATCACCTCCATTTTGAAATCCGGGTAAATGGGAACCGAGTGGACCCTCTGAATTACTTTAAAGACAAGGCGCTTTATATCGGCGGCGTCTCCGTCTGGGGTTAGCGCCTGTTAGAAGCTGGCCACTTTCCACGATAGCATTTCCTTCCCGCAGACAACATGTGTGCAGAGAGAAGAGTAAGGCCCCGCCTCAGGCGGGGCCTTTTTCTGGTAAAAAATAAGGCTTGTCATGGGAGACAATTGGGGATAAAATAGGACCATTCAGGGAATACGGTCGAATTTTGTCGCAGCGAAGAGAGGAGGAAGCGGTATGTCGGAGTATAACATACTGGGTCAGCAGCTGGTGGAAGACAGTCCGCCAGAGCAGAAAACGGCTGAAGAGACAGAGCAGCTTGGGCAGAGAGGGACCAGACCTAAGGCCCCATCCCGGCTGAAGGAGCAGGGGCGTCGTTTCCGCCCGGTGACTGTCTTGGTGCTGACACTTGCGGTCTTGCTCCCCACCGCTCTGTCCGCCGCTCTGGGGATCTGCCTGGAACAGACCAGAACCGAGCTGGACCAGTTGCGCCGCTATGTAGATAAGCAGCCTGTCTCCAGTGAGGAAGATAGTTCCAGTGTGAAACCTGAGGAGCAGGACCCCGGGCAGGTGGACAACTCTGTCCAGAACGTCCCGGAACCGGAGCATCCCGCCTATCAGGACCTGTATCCAGAAATGTATGCCAAGCCGGCGGAGCGCAGCAGTGTGGATCTGGATAAAGTGGCCTATCTCACCTTTGATGATGGACCCTCGGCACGGACGCCGGAGGTGTTGGAGATTCTGGAGCAATATGGTGTCAAGGGCACCTTTTTTGTGATTGGAGATGAGACAGAGCGGGGGAAACAGTGGATGAGAGATATTGTGGCGGCCGGGCATACACTGGGGATACACAGTTATACCCACGATTACAACAAGGTGTATCACTCAGTCGAGGCGTACCTAGACGATTTTGCCCAAATGTACTATCTGATTCTGGATACCACAGGGGTGGCCCCACAAATTTTTCGTTTTCCTGGCGGAAGTGTCAATGGGTACAACGGCGCTACCTATCGGGAGATCATCAGCGAGATGGTGCGCCGGGGTTTTGTCTACTACGACTGGAATCGAATGACTGGAGATGCTGTTAAAAAGACCCCCTCCGCTGCCGTGCTGGTTCAGAATGCCCTTTCTGAAATTAGAAGTGCTCGTCGGGTCATTGTCCTCATGCATGACAGTAAACGCTATACCAACATGGTGCAGGCACTGCCTGCGATTATCGAGGGCTATCAGGCGGCCGGTTTTACCCTGGAGGCCCTCACTCCGGAGGTCCGCCCCATTATATTTGATTATCCCCAATAGGTGTTCCCCTGTTCGCCAGACAGGGGAACATATTTTTGCTGACTTCTTGCCCAACTTCCTGAAACTGCATTGACATAGGGGAAGTTTTCCACTAAAATAAAAAGGAGTCGGAAGGAGAGGGAGGAGTCATTATGGTTCTGAGAGAGAGAAAACCAAAGCAAAATCCGGCAGCCCTATTGCCTATTCTGGTCTTTTTGATTCTTTACTTGGGTATGGGTCTGATCTTTGAGTACCGTCTTGAAGTGGAGATGGCCTTCTATAACATCCCTATTGTGGTGGTGTTTATGGTGGCCCTGCTGGTGGCCTGTATGCAAAATCGGGCGCTGAAATTTGATGACAAATTGACGATTATGGCCCAGGGGGTGGGGGATAAGAACATTATGACCATGATCCTCATCTTCCTGGTGGCCGGCGTGTTTGTGGGTGTCACCGGGCGCAGCAGCGCCGAGGCGGTGGCCTACTTCCTGCTATCTGTCACCCCGGCCTGGACCTCGGTAGCGGTGTTGTTTGTGGCGGCGTGTTTTGTGTCCACCGCGATGGGCACCTCGGTGGGTACCATCAGCCTGATTACCCCCATCGCCGTGGCGGTGTCCAATGTGTCCGGTTTTTCGATGGCCCTGTGTATCGGTTCTGTCATGGGAGGCGCTATGTTTGGGGACAACCTGTCCTTTATCTCAGACACCACCATTGCCGCCTGCAACACCCAGGGCTGTGAGATGCGGGACAAATTTCGAGCCAATTTTAAGATTGCCCTGCCCGCCGCCGCCCTGACTCTGGTTGTGATTTTGGTTCAATCCATCAGTGCCGGGGTGGGGCAGATCGACATCCCGGAGTATAACCTGCTGCTGCTGATCCCCTATGTGCTGGTACTGATTGGCGGCGTCGCCGGCCTGAACGTATTTGTGGTGCTGTTGGTGGGTATTGTGGCGGGGGTGACCATTGTGCTGTCCACTGGAACGGTGGACTTTATGAGCCTGCTGGGCAGCATGGGTTCTGGTGCCAGTGGGATGTTCGAGACCATTATGGTGACAGTGTTGGTGTCCTGTATGTGTGCTTTGATCCGGGAATTTGGCGGATTTGAGGCCCTGTTGGCCTTTATTCGCCAGGTTTTCAAGGGCCGTGTGGGCGGCCGGCTGGGGGTTGGCCTGCTGGTGGGAGCCATGGATATTGCCACTGCCAACAACACCGTGGCCATTGTAATGGCCGGTCCCATCGCGAAAGAGATCAGTGAGGAGTACGGGATTTCACCCAAGGAGTCCGCCTCTCTGCTGGATACCTTTTCCTGTGTGTTTCAAGGGGTGATCCCCTACGGAGCCCAGATGCTGATTGCCGTTTCTACCGCTGGCGGCGCAGTGTCTGCCTTCCAAATCATGCCCTGCCTGTACTATCCCTACCTGCTGGCCGCAGCCTGTGTGGTTTATATTCTGGTGGGTGCAGGGAAGAGAAGGTGAGGTTATCGCTTACCAAATACAAAGTTTGCAGGAGAGGAGGAAAATACGTCATGAACAATGAAGAAAAGATTCTAAATGTCTTGGTGAAACTCACAGATTCAGTAGAAAATATAGGGCGACGTATGGACCGTATAGAGCAGCGTATGGACCGTATGGAGCAGCGTATGGACCGTATGGAGCAGCGTATGGACCGTATGGAGCAGCGCATGGACCATATGGAGCAGCGCATGGACCGTATGGAGTCTGATATTTCTGGAATTAAAGTCCGGTTGGACGTGGATGTTCAGAGACAGCTTAACCTTCTGTCTGAAGGGCATACCCGACTGGCGGAACGGCTGGATACATTAGAAGAGGTAAAGGAACTGGCGGAGAAGACCAAGGACAGGGTGGATGTAATCTATTCTGTGGTGAAGCGACATAGTGGGGAGATTGCTGAATTAAAAAGAGCATAGTAGAGCTCATGCCGGCTTTTCCTTAGCTGGTAATATGTGTAAAATATAGGTGTTGGCCGTCCGAATCAATTTCGGGCGGCTGACGCTTTGTTTCGGGAGAGGGACCCTTCAAAAAATTTTTCAAAAAAAGAGGAATCCGTGAAGTTTTTTCGTATAAGTAATCGTGACAAGAATCTGAAGGAGGGAGGGATTGCCCATGACACTGCGGGAACAGATGCAGGAGCGGGAGAAGGCTACACTGTCAGCCCTGGCGTGCCTGTCGTCTCGCAGTCGGGGGAGAGCCCGACCGGAGGAGGAGTGTGCCATCCGTACCCCCTTTCAGCGGGATATTGATCGTATTGTCTACTCCAAAGCGTTCCGCCGTCTGAAGCATAAGACCCAGGTCTTTCTTCAGCCTGAGGGGGATCACTACCGTACCCGGATGACCCATACCCTGGAGGTCGCACGTATTGCCCGAACTATGGCTCGGGCCCTGCGCCTGAACGAGGATCTCACTGAGGCCATCGCGCTGGGCCATGATTTGGGCCACACCCCGTTTGGGCACGCCGGGGAGCGGCTGCTTGATGAGGTGATGCCTGGTGGGTTTGCCCACTACAGGCAGTCTGTCCGGGTGGTGGAGCGGTTGGAGAAAGGGGGGGTGGGGCTGAACCTCACATGGGAGGTACAAAACGGCATTGCCTGCCACACCAAAGGGACTCCGGCCGCCACTTTAGAGGGCCAGCTGGTCCGGCTGGCGGACCACATCGCGTACATCAACCACGACATCGAGGACGCCTTGCGGGGCGGTATCATCTACCCCATGGATATCCCGCTGGAGGTGTCTAATGTACTGGGATTTACCCACAGTGCCCGGATCAGTGCCCTAGTTACAGACGCCATCCAAGCTAGTCAGGGACAGCCAGCCATTCGGCAGTCCCAGGAAGTTGGGGAGGCGATGTTGTCTCTGAAGGACTTCATGTTTCAAAATGTCTATACCAATCCCATAGCCAAAGGGGAGGAGGGGAAGGCACAGGACATGCTGCGCCGCCTCTTTGAATATTATCAAGAGAACCCAGACAGACTGCCCGAGGACTTCCAGTCTATTCGCATAGAGGAGGGGATCGACCGAGCGGTGTGTGACTACGTCGCTGGTATGACGGACCCCTTTGCGGTGGAACGGTTTAAAGAGCTATTTATCCCCAAAGGTTGGACTGTGCTGTAAAATTCTCGGTTTCTGCGCTTAGAGGGAGCTGTACTAGGGGAAGGGTCGAGATTCCTCCATGATATTGGCGGTATAGCGGTGGATTTCATAGGGAATATTTAGGTTGGAGATGGAGAATAACCCGTCATTTAGGGAAGAATCTGACCCAGCTCCATCGTCCAACCACTGTATGGACGGGTGGAGAGTAAGTGATTGTGCTCCACTGTCTACGGCTTTTACCTGGTGGGCCCTTGCTTGTAGGCGCAGATGAAAGCAGGACAGTTGTCAGAACGACGAGAAGAGGCGGAGCGGACAAGACAGCAGAGAAAGGGGGGAGCAGCGTTGCCGCTGCCGGATCGATTTTTGGACGAGCTGATTGCCCGGACCGATATTGTGGATCTGGTGTCTGAGTCAGTGCACCTGACCAAGAAGGGGAACAGCTGGTGGGGCTGTTGTCCCTTTCACAGTGAGAAGACCCCCTCCTTTCATGTGGTGCCTGACCGGCAGATGTATAAGTGCTTCGGCTGTGGAAAGGGGGGCGGCGCCATCAACTATGTGATGGAGTTGGAGAATTTACCCTTTCATGATGCGGTGGCAGTGTTGGCGAAGCGGGCAGGAATGCGGATGCCGGAGTTTGGCGGCCGCTCCGCGGGGATGCGCGAACGCCGGGAGAAAATTCTGGAGATAAACAGACAGGCTGCCCGGGCGTTTCACCGCTGGCTAGGTGTCCCAGAGGGGGCGGAGGGGCTGGCCTATCTTCAGCGCCGAGGGCTGTCCCGAAAGACCTTGACCAGTTTTGGCCTAGGATTTGCTCCCGACCGGTGGGACGGCTTGATTACCGAACTGGCCGGTCAGGGTTACGACAAGAGGGATCTGCTGGATGCCGGCTTAGCCATCAGTAATAAGGACGGCCGTATCTACGACCGATTCCGCAACCGTGTGATGTTTCCTATCATTGATGTACGGGGAAATGTAATCGGCTTTGGCGGCCGGGTAATGGACGACTCGGCGCCCAAATATCTCAACTCCCCGGACACACCAGTGTACAACAAAAGCCGCAATGTCTTTGCCCTGAACATTGCCAAGACCTCAAAAGCGGGCCGGGTCATCTTGACAGAGGGATATATGGATACCATTTCTCTTCACCAGGCGGGCTTTGACAGCGCGGTGGCCTCTCTGGGCACTGCGCTGACGGAGGAGCATGGCCAACTGCTGGCCCGGTATTTCAAGGAAGCTGTCATCGCCTATGATGGCGATGGGGCTGGGGTGGCTGCCGCTCAGCGGGCCATCCCTCTGCTGGAAAAGGCGGGATTGAAAGTACGAGTGCTGCGGATGCATGGTGCTAAGGACCCGGATGAGTTTATCAAGGCGTATGGGCGAGACGCCTTTGTCAAGCTGCTGGACCAGAGCGAAAACCAGGTGGATTACCGGCTAGCCCAAATACAAAAGAAATATGATCTCGCGGACGACAGCCAGCGAGTGGCCTTTCTTCAGGAGGCGGCGGGGCTGGTGTCCAGTCTGCACAGCGCGGTGGAGCGGGAGATTTACGGCGGCCACGCCGCCCAGGCAGCGGGAGTATCCACCGATACCATGAAGCTGGAGGTGGATCGGGCGTTGAAAGGCCGACTGCGTAAGGAGAAGAAGCGGCAGGAGCGCCGGGACTTGGCCCCGGCCAGCCAGCTCCAGCCCAAAGCCAGAGGCCTGCGGTATGAGAACGTCCGTTCCGCCATGGCGGAGGAGGGGTTGCTCCGGCTGCTCATGCTGGATCCCGGCTTGGCCGGACGGATGGACGGCGTCGCGGGGGAGGAGTTCTCCTCCCCGCTGCTGGGCCGCGCTTTTGACCGCCTGAACCTCCGGGCCCGGGAGGGACTATCCACCCACTTGGCGGCTTTGGCAGAGGAGTTCTCTGGAGAGGAGATGGACCATCTGGCGCAGGTGGCCGCTCAGCCCCAGACGGTGGCTAACAGCGACAGAGCTATTGCGGATTACATATCTGTCATCCGCAGCGAAAGGCTGCTGCGGAGCGGGGAAGCGCAGGGAGATGCTCTGCTGCTGGCAGCGCAGAAAAGATACCAACAGAAGAAAGCATATATGGAGGAGAAGCGATGAGCACCAAAAAGAAAGAGCCCGCCCCTGAGATGATCCTGGAGAAAAAGGAGAAGCGGACAGATATTCAAACTCGTATGGAGACCGGTAAAATTGAAATCATGAAAGTGGTTGAGGGGGTGGCCGGGGCCGAGAAGCTGGGAGAGCTGATTGAGCGAGGCAAGAAAAAGGGCAACCTCTCCTCCTCTGAACTGCTGGATGTGTTGGAGGATATGGAGCTGGGCGCAGAACAGATGGACAAAATCTATGATACCCTGGAAAATCTGGGAATTGAGACGGTGGGAGAGGACTACATGCCTGACCTGGCCGATACCGTTGATCCTCCTGTGGAGGAGATGGAGGATATTCCAGAGGAGGAGATTGTCGACCCCAATACCCTGATTGACAATTTTGGCACTGACGACCCGGTGCGTATGTATCTAAAAGAGATTGGTAAGGTAAATCTGCTCACCTCTGAGGAGGAGGTGGAGTTGGCCCAGGCTATGACCGCCGGCAACGCCGCCCAGGAGCAGCTGGACGAGCTGAAGGCCTCGGGGGAGGAGATCCCCGAGGAGCTGCGCCGCGAGTTGGAGAAGACCATCAAAAAGGGTGAAAAGGCCCGGCAGCGGCTGGCCGAGGCCAACCTGCGCCTGGTGGTATCCATCGCCAAGCGGTATGTGGGTCGGGGGATGCAGTTCCTGGATCTGATTCAGGAGGGCAACCTGGGTCTGATCAAGGCGGTGGAGAAGTTCGACTACGTGAAGGGCTTCAAATTCTCCACCTACGCCACATGGTGGATTCGCCAGGCGATCACCCGGGCGATCGCCGACCAGGCCCGTACAATCCGTATTCCGGTGCATATGGTGGAGACCATCAACAAGGTAATTCGGGTGTCACGCCAGCTTCTCCAGGAGTTGGGCCATGACCCCACTCCGGAGGAAATTGCCGAGGAGATGAATATGCCCGAGGAGCGGGTGCGGGAGATTTTGAAAATTGCCCAAGAGCCTGTCAGCTTGGAGACCCCCATTGGCGAAGAGGAGGATAGTCATCTGGGCGACTTTATCCCCGATGAGGATGCCTCTGAGCCCGCCGAGGCCGCCTCCTTTACCCTGCTCAAGGAGCAGCTGGTAGAGGTGCTGTCTACACTAACGCCTCGGGAGGAGAAGGTGCTTAAACTGCGGTTTGGCATTGAGGACGGCCGGACCCGTACCCTGGAGGAGGTGGGCAAGGAGTTCAATGTCACTCGGGAGCGCATCCGGCAGATTGAGGCCAAGGCCCTGCGCAAGCTGAGACATCCTTCTCGAAGCAAGAAGCTGAAAGACTTTTTGAACTGATTGGCGGTACCCTTGAAAAGCCTGCGGGGCAAATTAAAACAGAGAAAGGAAGCTAATTGCAATGGCGGAAGAAATCAGTAAAAACCCAGAGTCCTTTGACCGGGATTCGGTAATGATATACATCGACCCCAAGGTGATGAATAGTCTGACCGATATGGCGGAAAAAAAGCAAGAGGATCTGAAGGCGCTCCAGGCGGCCGCCGAAGACGGGGACCTGGATGCCCAATATCGCCTAGGCCGCAGCTACTATTATGGGGAAGACGGGGCCCCCAAGGATGGGGAGAAGGCATTTTACTGGTTCAACAGAGGGGCCGATGGAGACAGTATCGCTGCCCAATACTACTTGGGTCTGTGCTATGTCCGTGGTATCGGCACAGATAAGGACATGGTCCGGGGGGCAGAGCTGTTTTCCGCGGCGGCGGCGGAGGGTTATTTACCCGCCATCTGTGAGCTGGGCCTTTGTTATGAGTTGGGCCACGGGGTGGAGATGGACAAAGGGAAAGCTGCTGAACTGTATCAGGAGGCAGCAGACCAGGACTACGCCCCCGCCCAATGTAATTTGGGATATTTTTACTATCAGGGTATCTGGTTTGAGGAAAACAATGATGAGGCGGCTGTCCTCTTTGCCAAGGCGGCCCAGCAGGGCTATCCCCGGGCGCAAGTGCTGATGGGGGAATGTTTTGAGAATGGCTACGGTGTGGAAAAGGACGTGGATAAAGCCGTAGAACTGTATCGGGCCGCCTATGAACAGCACTACCCTGATGGAGCCTGCTCTCTGGGTCTGTGTTATGAGATGGGAACCGGTGTGGAGGAGGACAAAGCCAGGGCGCTGGAGCTGTATCGGGAAGGGGCGGACCAGGGCTATCCCCCCGCCATGTGCAATTTGGGGTTTTGCTACTACATAGGCATTGGGACAGAGGAGAGACCGGAACAGGCGGTAAAATGGTTTGAAAAGGCTGCGGAGCGGGAGTACCCCCGGGCCATGTTCCTGTTGGGGGAGTGCTATGACCGGGGCTATGGTGTAGAGCAGAATTTCGACCGGGCGGTAAAGCTGTATCAGGGGGCGGTGGAGAAAGGGTATACCTCCGCTATGTGTTCTCTGGGTCTGTGCTATGAGCTGGGCCAGGGGGTGGAACGGGATCTGAAGCGGGCGGTAGAGCTGTACCGCCAGGCGGCTGAGCGAGGAATGCCCCGCGCCCAGTGCAACCTGGGATTCTGCTACTATCAGGCTATTGGGGTGGAGGAGGACAACGACGAGGCGGCCAAATGGTTTGCGAAGGCGGCTGAGCAGGACTACCCCAGAGCGCAGCATCTGCTGGCCGAGTGCTATGAAAACGGTTATGGTGTGGAGCGGGATGTCGCCCGGGCAGTTGAATTGTATACAGCAGCCCATGAGATGGGCTACCCATCCTCCACCTGCTCCCTGGGCCTGTGCTATGAGATGGGCTCCGGGGTGGAGATGGATAAGGAGAAAGCAGTGGAACTGTACCGCCAGGCCGCCGAACGGGGGGACGTTCGGGCCCAGTGCAACCTTGGTTTTTGCTATTACCAGGGGATCGGGGTGGAGGAAAACAATGACGAGGCGGCCAAATGGTTTGCGAAGGCCGCTGAGGAGGGCTACCCCCGGGCCCAACAGATGTTGGGGGAGTGCTACGAAAATGGCTATGGTGTAGAGCAGGACATGGAGAGAGCGGTCGAGCTGTATCAGCAGTCCAGCGACAGAGGACATGTGCCCGCCATGTGTTCCCTGGGCCTGTGCTATGAGCTTGGCCGAGGTGTACCGGAGGATAAGGGCAAAGCGAGGGAGCTCTATCTTAAGGCCGCGGAGCGGGGGTATCCCCGTGCCCAGTGCAATCTGGGATTTTTCTACTACCAAGGCATCGGCGTGAAGGAGGACGACGAGGAGGCGGTGAAGTGGTTTCAAAAGGCCGCTGAACAGGAGTACCCCCGGGCCCAACAGCTGTTGGGGGAATGTTATGAGAACGGTTATGGGGTGGAAATGGATCTGAAGCGGGCGGTGGAGCTGTATACCGCTGCCCACCTACAGGATTATCCTCCTGCCACCTGTGCCCTTGGAGTGTGCTATGAGTACGGCGACGGGGTGGAGATGGATAAAGCCAAGGCAGTGGAGTTGTATCGGCAGGCCGCAGAACGCGGTGTGGTCCGCGCCCAATGCAACCTGGGGTTCTGCTACTATCGTGGCATTGGGGTGGAAGAGGACGACACAGAGGCGGTAAAGTGGTTTTCCAAGGCGGCGGAACGGGAATATCCCCGCGCTATGTGCTTGCTGGCCGAGTGCTATGAGAATGGTTATGGCGTGGAGGAAGATATTTTCCAGGCTGTGGAGTGGTACCAGAAGGCGGCGGAGGGGAACTATCCCCCTGCCCTGTGCTCCCTGGGCCTGTGTTATGAATTAGGCACCGGCGTGCCGACAGATGAGGCCCACGCGGTAGAGCTGTACACCAAGGCCGCGCAGAGGGGACATGCCCGCGCCCAATGTAACTTGGGGTTCTGCTACTACCGGGGCATCGGGGTAGAAGAGGACAACAAGATGGCCTTCCACTGGTTTGAGAAGTCCGCGGCGCAGGGCTATCCTCGGGCCCAACAGCTGTTGGGGGAGTGCTATGAGAATGGCTATGGTGTGGCGAAGAATGCCAGTAAGGCAGCGGAGCTCTACCAGCAGGCTCATGAGAACGGCAGCGTTTTGGGTACCTGCTCCCTGGGGGTTTGTTATGAAGTGGGGATCGGGGTAGCAGAGGACAAGGCTAAGGCGGTGGAGTTGTATCGCCAAGCGGCCCAGCGGGGCCTGACTCGCGCCCAATGCAATCTGGGCTACTGCTACTACGAGGGCATCGGGGTAGAAGTGGACTACGATGAGGCGTTCCAATGGTTTACAAGGGCGGCGGAGGAAGAAAACAGCCGAGCCCAGTGTATGGTTGGCCTGTGCTACGAGATGGGCCAAGGAGTGGCAGAGGATAAACAGAAGGCGACGGAATATTACCGCCAGGCCGCTGAAAACGGCAATGTCACCGCGATGTGTAACCTGGGTTACTGCTATTACACCGGTATCGGCGTGGAAGAAGATGACGATGAGGCGGTAAAATGGTTCCAAAAGGCTGCCGACCGAGGACAGCCCCGGGCCCTGTTTCTGCTGGGCGAGTGCTATGAGGAGGGGCATGGAGTTCAGGCGGACGAGACGATGGCTCGTTCCCTCTACCGCCAGGCCGCAAATTTGGGCTTCCGCGGCGCTAAGGATGCGCTTCAGCGGCTGGACGGTCTGGGGGCCTACACCTATGTTCCGCCCGAAGCTGCACCAGAGCCCCAGCCCCCCAAGGCCAAGGAAAAGCCCAAAAAGGGCGGTCTATTTGGCTTTTTTAAGAAGTGATATAGCGGACAGCGGCGTGTTTGATATGCCGCACTGGAAAAATCTGTACATCCTGAAAAAAAGGAGGCTCCCCGGTTGGGGGAGCCTCCTGCTTGTTTTAGTGGGATAGGGACTCGATGGCAGCGGCAGCGGCCATCTGCTCCGCCTCCTTTTTGCTCCGGCCAGAGCCAGAGCCGACGGGGACGCCATTGAGGTCAACCTCTACATAGAAGCGTTTGTTGTGGTCGGGTCCTTCCTCCCCCACCAGCCGATATTGAAGCACCTGGCCGCTCTCCCGCTGGACCAGTTCCTGAAGGGCGGTCTTGTGGTCCAGGGGCTTGGTCAGCCCGGCAATCTCCCGGCTGAGGATAAACTTTTGGATAAATTTCCGGGCGGACCCGATGCCGCCGTCCAGATAGATTGCGGCCAGAACAGCCTCTACAGCATCGGCTTGGATGGAGGGACGCTCCCGACCTCCGCCGGAGTTCTCCCCCTTGCCCAGACGAAGATATTCTCCCAAATTCAATTCTCGGGCGACTTCCACTAGGCTTTCCTCACATACCAGGGCGGCCCGGGTGCGAGTCAGATCTCCCTCGGGCAGATCGGGGTGGCTGCGGAACAGGTGGTCGGCCACCACCATTCCTAAGATCGAGTCCCCCAAAAACTCCAGCCGTTCATTGCTGCACAGCTTACCCCGGCTCTCATTGGCCCGAGAGCTGTGAGTAAGGGCGTTTTCCAACAGCGAAGGGGTTTGAAAGGTATAGCCAAGCTTTTCTTCTAATGTCTTCATGTGAAACTCCTTGAGCAAGGCGGAACTCCGCCCTAAGCGGAGTTCCAGTAAAGTTGTTGTCAGTCGATCTTATTTTGGAGAAAACGGACCAGATCGCCCACTGTCGTTATGGAGGAGGCCTCATCTTCATCCAGTTCTTCAATGCCAAATTCCTCTTCCAGGGCCATAGACAGGTCCACAATATCCACAGAGTCGGCGTTCAGGTCGTCGGAAAAAGAGGTCTCTTTGGTAATGCTGTCCACGTCTACATTGAATTGCTCGGCAATCAGGGCAGCCAGCTTTTCAAAGATCATAATGTGTCGCTCCTTCTGTCTTGTGCCAATGCACATTTTCTGTCCTTATGATAGGCACATTTGCCTCGCCTGTCAATAGGGTTTTTCCATTTTCTGCGCTTTGACAAGGGAATTCCAATTTTGCAGCTCTGCCAGGGCCTGGGGAGCCAGAAGGAGCAGTGCTGCTAAATTGGGGAGGGCCATCAGCGCGTTGCACAGGTCAACCAGCTGCCAGAGTCCGGCGCCCTCCCAAATGGCTCCCACCAGTGTGCACAGCAGAAACAGGGCGCGGTAGGCAGGCAGCAGCCTGTTTCCGGAGAGGAACTCCAGGCACTGCGCGCCGTAATAGCTCCACCCCAGGATGGAGGAGAAGGCGAACAGCAGCAGGGAGAGGGCCACCACGCCCTGGCCGACTTGACCCAAGGCGGAGCCAAAGGCGGCAGTGGTGAGAGGGGCGGCCGTCAAAACGCCGGGGGAGGAGGGGTCCCACACACCGCTGGCCAGGATTGCCAGGGCGGTGACAGTACAGACTGCCATGGTGGACAAAAATACCTCAAAGATCCCCCACATTCCCTGTTGAGCGGGGGAAGCTGTCCGGGCTGCCCCGTGGGCCATGGCAGAGGTGCCTAGTCCGGCCTCGTTGGTAAAGACGCCTCGGGCCACCCCATACCGCAGAGCGGCCGCCGTTGTCCAGCCAACCCCGCCCCCCGCGGCTGCAGTGGGAGAGAGGGCCTGAGAGAAGATCAGCTCCAAGGCTTCAGGTATCCGTTCCCAATGATGCAGCAACACAAGAGTGCCGCTGCCCAGATACAGCACCGCCATGGCGGGCACCAGGGCGGAGGAGACCACAGCGATTCGCCCCAGTCCGCCAACCATGACCGCCCCTGCCAGAAGCGCGGTGACAAGGCCCACTGGCAGGCGGGGCAACCCAAAGGCTGCCTCCAAGCTGGAGGCAATGGAGGAGGATTGGACCAGATTGCCGCCCGCCAGGGTGGCGGGGATGCAGGCCAGACAGAAACAGGTGGCCAACAGAGGGGAGCGCACTGCGTCCCGCAGATAGTACATGGGGCCGCCTCTCAGGGAACCATCTGGGCCGGGACGCTGGTATTGTACCGCTAGCAGCTTCTCGCCACAGGAAGTCATCATCCCCAGCACAGCGGAGACCCACATCCAGAACACCGCCCCTGGCCCGCCCAGGGTGAGGGCGGAGGCCACTCCGGCGATAGAACCGGTACCCATGGTGGAGGCCAGGGCGGTGGCCAGGGCCTGGAGGGGGGACAGTCCAGAGGTGGATTTCTTCCGGGGTTGAAGCAGCGTGCCTGCTGTAGAGCGCCACCAAGTGGGAAATTCAAAGAGTTGAAAGAAGCCGGAACCGATGGAGTATACCAGTCCCGTCAACAGGAACAGCCCCAGCAGCCAGGGGTTCCAGAGGGCGTCTGCCATCCGTGCCAAGAAATCCACCGCATACCACCTCATCACAGGATGGACCGCCCCGCCAGAGGCGGGGCGGTCCTAACAGACCTATATGCGGCGGGGAAAAGAAACATGCCATGGGGGCTGCGGCTGCGCCTACAGGACTTTCGAGAGAAACAACTGAGTCCGAGGGTTCTGGGGGTGGTCGAAGAAAGCTTGTGGGGTGTTCTGCTCCAAAATGTGCCCGCCGTCCATGAAGAGGACCCGGCTGCCCACCTCTCGGGCAAAGCCCATCTCGTGGGGGACCACCACCATGGTCATTCCCTCCTGGGCCAGCTCCTTCATCACGTCCAGAACCTCCCCCACCATTTCCGGATCCAGGGCGGAGGTGGGCTCGTCAAAGAGCATTACCTTGGGTTTCATAGCCAGGGCCCGAACGATGGCGATGCGCTGCTTCTGTCCGCCTGACAGCTGGTTGGGATAGGCCTCCGACTTGTCCGCCAGATCCACCCGCTGGAGCAGCTGAGCGGCCACCTCGTCGGCCTCTGCCTGCTTCATCAGGCCGGTGCGTACCGGAGCCAAGGTGATGTTCTTCCGAATGGTCATGTTGGGGAAGAGATTGAAATGTTGGAATACCATGCCCATTTGCTGACGGACCTTGTCAATCTTCACTTTGGGATCGGTGATGACGGTGCCCTCGAAGGTGATGGTCCCTTTAGTAGGGGTCTCCAGCAGATTGAGGCAGCGCAGAAAGGTGGACTTGCCCGAACCGGATGGACCGATGACCACCACCTTCTCCCCGGGGGAGATGTGCTCGGAGATGTCGTCCAGTACCAGATGGCTGCCGAAAGACTTGGACAGATTTTTAACGTCGATCACTTTGACGCAGCCTCCTTTCCAGCTTACCCTGGAGCCAGCTGAACACCAGTACAAGCACCAGATAGACCACCGCGCTGCCGACCAGGGGGAACATGGCGTCGTAGGTCCGGTTGATGACGCCCCGGGCCGCGTAAATCAACTCCTGGCCGCCGATAACGGAGATCATAGAGGTGTCCTTCAGCAGGACAATAAACTCGTTTCCCAGGGAGGGGAGAATGGCCTTAAAGGCCTGGGGAATGATGATAAAGCGCATGGTGTCTAAGTAGTTCAGACCCAGGGAGCGGCCGGCCTCCGACTGCCCCTGGTCCAGGGACATCAGACCGCCCCGGATGATCTCCGCCACGTAGGCCCCGGAGTTGATGCCCAGGGTGAGGGCGCCTACCATGGTGAAATTCCGACTGCTGGAGAAGACCACCATGCCCATAATCAGGATCTGTACCATCATGGGGGTGCCCCGGATGATGGTGACGTAGATCCGGCACACCAGATTGGCCACACCCAGCGCAAAATTGCGTTGTCCAGGCCGCTGCTGGTCGTGGGCAGTGCGGATCATGGCCACCAGTACCCCCAGGATGACGCCCAAGCACAGGGCCAGGGCGGTGACGTACAGAGTGGTCTCCACACCGCGCAGGTACTGTTTCCAGCGGTCCGCCTCTAGAAAGGCTTGGTAGAAGCGGACAAAAAAGGTCTGCCACCAATTGGCCTCCTTGGCCAGCATCAGACCGCGCCACAGCTCGTAATAATGGGCCAGGTCCATGGTTTTCCCCCTCTTTCTGAACATAGGGCAGAGGAGCGGCCCAGGCCGCTCCTCTGCGGAGTTGTATATTGTTTAAGCGGTAATGTACTTGTCGATGATCCGTTTGACAGTACCATCGTTGATCAACTCGTTGAGCGCGGTGTTAATTGCGTTGAGCAGATCGGCGTTGCCCTCGTCCACGGCGGCGCAGTAGTTCTCGATGATGTACTCTGCTTCTAGAATCTCCAAGCCGGGGTTGGCCTTTACATACTCCTGGGCGGGGCCCTTGTCAATCACAACGCAGTCCACCTGGCCGTTAAGCAGGGTCTGAACGGCTACCGAACCGTTGTCCAGAGAGGTGACGTGTTCCGCGCCGTGGGCATCCTGGCAGTAGGTCTCGCCAGTGGTGCCGGCCTGCACGCCAATCTGGATGTTCTCCAGCACATTGCCGTCAGCGTCGATCAGCTGAAGGTCGTCATTGGTGCCGGCAATGGTATTGTCGCCCTCTTTGACAATGATGACCTGATAGCCGGTGGCGTAGCTGTCGGTGAAGTCCAGTACCAGGTCCCGGTCTTCCCGGTAGGTCAGACCGGCCAGCACCACGTCGTGGCGGTTCTCCTGGACGGAGATCAGGGCGGCGGTGAAGTCGATGTCATCAATGACCAGCTCCAGGCCCAGCTTGTCGGCGATGGCGGCGGCAATCTCGGCGTCGATGCCCACAATGTTGCCGCTGTCGTCGGTCATCTCATAGGGAGGGAAGGAGGCATTGGTAGCCATGAGGAGCTTGCCCTCCTCAATGGTGGTGAATGTGCCGTAGTTCCCAGAGCCGGAGCTGCTGGGTTCCTGGGAGCCGGAGGTAGAGTTCTGGCTGCCAGAGGAGACATTGCCCTTGGAGCTGTCGGCGCCGTTGTTGTTGCCACAGGCGGCTAGGGACAGGACCATAGCTGTGGCCATGGCAAAAGCAAGAATTTTCTTCATGTTTAAAACTCCTTTTCAAAAGCTGGATAATCGGTCCGCTATCCCGGACACTGATCTGATTATACAATGAAAAATTATTCATAGTCAATAGATAAATATTCAAAAATTAAAAACCGCCACTTGTTTTTTTGTGTAAAATGCAGGGAACCTAAGGGGAAATTTTACGTCTATCAGAGAAGGAAATTAAATTTCTCTTAAAGATAGGGGCAGACCCTTGCATTTTTTTCAGAAATCGGTATGCTAGACATTGACTGTTCAGTCCATGGAAAGGATGTGAAAGGAAGATATGACAGTGCTGCATGAGACATCCCGCCGTCTGGCTCGGGACCTGGAGGAGCACCCGGGCAAATGGGCCTCCCGGCTGGTTTTTCTTCTGGGGCCCTGGGTGTGCCTGTGGATGGTGGAGATTTTAAATGAAAACGATGTGTTTCATGACCTGGATGACTGGCAGGTTCTGATGAACATGGTGTTCTACTACAGCATTTTTGTGGCTCTGCGGTTGATTCTGGGCCGCAACCGGAGGGCGGCGGCGGCAGGAACCTGTCTATGTTTCCTCTTTGGACTGATTAATCACTATGTCCTTCGTTTTCGGGGCCGCATCCTGTTCCCGGCGGACATCACTGGCTGGCGCACCGCCGCCAACGTGGCCAAAGGCTTTGACTACTCCGTAGACTCCTACATCACCCAAGCAGCCATTTTGCTGACGGCTTACCTATTTCTCCTCGTGTTCTGCGTGCCCCAAAAACGGCGAGCCAGGATTGGAGCTCTGCCCTGTGTGGCACTGTGGGGGACGATATGCTGTTACTGCTACGCCTTTTTCTGTACTGGGATGCTCCCCGCTTTGGATATTTACACACAGCAGTGGGTTACCCAGCGCAACGGCTTTCTCCTGAATTTCTCCATTGCCCTGCGGTACTCCTCGGTGGACAAGCCGGAGGGCTACTCCAAGGGTACCGTACTGGAGCTGATGGAACAGTACCCAGGTGTTTCGGCCGATCCAGACAGAAAACCCGTCAATTTGGTGGTTATTATGAATGAGTCTTTTGGGGATCTGACCATTTTTGACGGGTTGGACGCTTCAGAAGACCCCAATCCCTTCCTGCACTCCTTAGAAGAAAATACCATCAAGGGGTGGATGTACTCCTCTGTCACCGGAGGCGGTACAGCTACCATTGAGTTTGAATACCTCACTGGTTTTACCAGCTTGTTTCAGCCCCCCCACACGGTGGCCTATCAGCTCTATGTGGAGGAGGGCATGCCCTCCCTGGCAGCCCTGGCTGGGAGCCAGGGCTATGCCACAACGGCCTTTCATCCCTATAAATCCTCCGGCTGGAATCGGGTGTTGGCCTACCAGTATCTGAATTTTGACCGGCAGATGTATGAAGAGGATGTCCCCAACCCCTATATTATCCGCAACTATATCTCTGACAAGTCGGACTATGAGATGATCTATCGCTCTACCGAGGCGGAGGACAGCAGCTTTTTCTTCAATGTCACCATGCAGAACCACAGTGGTTATGCCCAAGGCTGGCGGAATCTGGAGCGATCTATAGAGCTTCCAGAACGGCTGAAGACGGCGGACCGGACGGCAGAGCAGTTCTTGGCCTTGATGCGGGAGAGTGACAAGGCCTTGGAGGAGCTAATTGGCTATTACAGTCAGTGCGAGGAACCTACTCTGATCGTTTTCTTCGGCGACCACCAACCTCCCTTGACCAATGCCTTTTATGAGGAACTCTACGGTAAGAAGTTGTCGGAGCGGACCACCCAGGAAGTTTTGCAGCAATACGCCGTCCCCTTCTTTATCTGGGCAAACTACGACATTGAGGAACGGCAGGATGTGGTGATCAGCCCTAACTTTTTGGGCGTGCTCACTGCTCAGACCGCTGGACTGCCCCTCACCGGCTACATGGAGTTTTTGGCCGACCTGTACGAAGTGATGCCCGCTGTCACCCCGGTGGGCTTTGTCACCGCAGACGGGCAGTTTTTGAAAAAATCTGAGCTGAATGAGGAACAGCGGGACTGGCTGCGAAACTATGAAATTTTAAACTACTGCGGTATGGTAGACCTCTTTGATGAGGCCCGGCCTATGTTTTGCATGGGGGACTAGGCGCTGTTTGAAACATGGAACTAGGCACAGCGACCAGGGACTTTTCTGCCAGACAAGCACAATTTTTCCCAGGAATACTGGATGTATTGCAAGAAAAATTACAGACTGTGCCGCACTCTTTCCCAGAACATCCTGGACGGCTGGGAGGATGCAGAGGCGTGTGCCAACGGTATGAGGAGTGTCTTTCTGCATAGAGGTCAAGGGAACATTCAAAGAGGAGCAGGGAAAACCCCGCCCGGTATTCCGGGCGGGGTTACATTTTGGTTCATTGATTTCGCCGGACCACGTCGTCTCGCAGAATCTGGTAGAAGGTGGCGGCCAGAGGGACGGCCAGCAGCATTCCGCCGATGCCCAGCACACCTCCGCCGATGGTGACAGCGGCCAACACCCAAATTCCTGGCAGACCGATGGAGGAACCCACCACCTTGGGGTAGATCAGGTTGCCTTCCAGCTGCTGAAGGACGGAGATAAACACCAGAAACAGCAGCGCCTTGAGAGGGGAGACCGTGAAAATCATAAAAGCGCCTACCCCGGCACCGATATAGGCGCCGGCCACCGGGATCAGGGCGGTAAAGCCGATGAGGGTCCCCACCATAGAGGCGTAGGGGAATTGAAACAGCAGCATACCGCCCATACACAGCAATCCTAGAATCACCGCCTCGGTACACTGTCCCACCACAAAGTGTCGGAAGCAGTTGTGCAGTGTCTCTAAAAAGTAGAGCAGACGGCTGTACCAGTTGGGATTCAAATAGGCCTTAAGCACAAGGGTACACTGCCTGGACAGTTTCTCCTTGCCCATCAGCAGATAGATAGAGAAAATAACGCTTACAATAGCGGTAAAAGCGGTGGATACAGCGGCGGAGACGAGGGACATCAGGGAGCCCATCACGCCGCCCAGACCGGTTAACAAGAAGTTTATCACCTTGACAGCCAGCTCATGCCAGTTGATAGTGCCGTCAGAGGTGAAGAGGCCAGGCAGGGCAGCCAGTTGGTCTGGTCCCAAATTTTCGTTCAATTTGATGCTCAGTTCTTGAAAGACAGGCGTCAATTCCTGAATGAGAAGGGAGAAGCTTTGGATCAATTCAGGCAAAATCATGCGTATGATGAGTATCACAATGGCGAGTAAGCTGGCATATGCCAGCAGCAGACATACCAACCGGCGGCTCTTTACAACTGCCTGAGTTTTGGATTTGGGAAAATACCACCCCTCATACATACTCATCAGAATATTGACGGCATAGGCGATCACCGCACCCAGCACCAGAGGGAAGCCGGCGCCCAGCGCCAGCGCGGCCAGGGAGGCCAGCTTGCCCCAATAGTGGATGGCCAGGTAGAGCCCAAACAGCACCGCGCCGATGCGCAGAGGCGCCTTCCATTCCTGCTTCATTACAGACCCTCCATCATGTTGACCCGGATGAAGCCGCCCTCTATATTGGTCTCCGCGATAAACTGGGGTACAGCAGGGATCATCAGTTCCCGGGGGCCGCCCTTTACCACATAGACGTTGTTGGCGGGCAGGGTGAGCACGTCGGCGATGTTACCCAGCACTTCGCCGGTGGAGGCGTCTCGTACCTCCAGACCGTAGATGTCGGCCAGAAAAAAGGCGCCCTCCGGCAGCTGGGCATCTGCGCGGTCAATATACAAAATGGCGTTGCGGAGAGACAGGGCGCTGGGCACGTCGGTGGGGCCCTCAAATTTTATAATGACCATGTTTTTGTGGACCCGGGCCCGCTGCACTGTCATGGGAAAATGGGCCTCATCCACATACAGGGTCTTGAACTGGCAAAGAAACTCCGGCGAGTCGGCCCAGGGCTGAACCTTCACCTCGCCCATCAGGCCGTGGACGTTAGTGACCTTGCCCACCTCTAAATATTGATTCAGCATGTGTGTTCCTCCATAAAATACTGGACATAGCCCTTTTCATAGCCGTAGTTCAGCTCGTTTACATAGTCGTTCACATAGATGGGGCTGACCCCAAGAATCCGGTAGCGATCCCCTCCCAGACAGCAGACATTGATCTGATAATGATCATCCTTGTCCAGCTGTCCCAGAGCTTTGGCAATGCGGGCAGGGGAGGGCGTTGGCAGCCGATCCGGTGTGAAATGCTGGGTGTAGAGTGATTTGTAAAACGCCTTGATATCCGTAAGCTGAAATTCTGTAATATTGTAGTGGGAAAAGATAACCAGGACGAAGCCGAGCTGAAGTTTGAGAGTGAGACTGCAAAGGATTCTTGGCGTCCGGCTCCGGGTGCTGGTACAGAAATATCGTATCTCGGCCAGCTGTGTCTTTGACCAGTCCATAAAGTCCTCCGGTTTGAAAACAAGGACGCAGGGGACTCCCCTGCGCCCTTGTTTTAGTCGACGATCTCCACGCTGAGACGCTTGCCGGCCCGCTGGGCGGCGGAGCGCATCAGAATGCGAATTTCTTTGGCGATACGGCCCTGGCGGCCGATCACCTTGCCCATGTCCTCCGGGGCTACCCGAAGCTCTAGGACAGTCTCGCCGTCGCCCTCGACCTCAGTGACAGACACCTGCTCGGGGTGCTCCACCAGGTTCTGGGCCACGTAGGTGAGAAGCTCTTTCATCGGTAACCTCCAGCCTTACAGGGCGCCGGCCTTTTTCAGCAGGTCGCGGACAGTCTCGGTGGGCTGAGCGCCGGTCTTAATCCAAGCCTGGGCCCGATCCACATCCACCTTCAGCTCGGCGGGATTTGCGACGGGGTTATAGATGCCAATCTCCTCGATGAAACGGCCGTCACGGGGATAGCGGGAGTCGGCCACCACGATGCGGTAGAAGGGGGCCTTCTTGGCGCCCATGCGGCGCAGTCTGATTTTAACCATGTATCTTCACCTCCAAATGAATTTGTTTAATTATATGGAAAGCGCACGCGGCGCTCTGCCAACTTCCCAAAGGAACCTCTTCCCCCATGCGGGGAAAAGGAGGCTATTAAAAGGGCATCCCCGGCATTCCCCGACCCTTTTTGCCCATCATCTTCCGCAGATTTTTGGGCAACTTGCCGCCGGAGAACTGCTTGGTCATGGCCTGGAGCATCTCGAACTGCTTAAGCAGCCGATTTACATCCACCACCTGGGTGCCGGAGCCGGCAGCAATGCGCTTTTTCCGGCTGGAGTTGAGCAGCTTGGGGTCCTCCCGCTCGGCGGGGGTCATGGATAGAATGATGGCCTCCATCCGCTGGAGGAGCTTCTCGTCCATGGAGGCCCCCTCCAAATCGCTGGCTTTCACTCCAGGGAGCATTCCGGCGATGTCGGCCAAGGAGCCCATATTTTTCAGCTGCTTCATCTGGTCGTAGAAGTCGGTGAGGGTAAATTTATTTTTCCGTAGCTTCTCCTGAAGCTCCAGGGCCTTCTTCTGGTCAAAGTTCTGCTCTGCCTTCTCAATGAGGGAGAGCATGTCCCCCATACCCAGGATGCGGCTGGCCATGCGGTCGGGGTGGAAGACTTCAATTTGGTCCAGCTTTTCCCCCACACCCACAAACTTGATGGGTTTGCCGGTGACCGCCTTGATGGACAGAGCTGCACCGCCCCGGGCATCGCCGTCCAACTTGGTGAGAAGGACCCCGTCAATGTCCAAGGCGTCGTCAAAGGCTTTGGCGGCATTCACGGCGTCTTGGCCAATCATGGCGTCCACTACTAACAGAATTTCAGTGGGCTCTACGGCGGCTTTGATATTGCGCAGCTCATCCATCAGTTCTTCGTCCACATGGAGACGGCCGGCAGTGTCCAGAAACACCATGTCGTTGCCATGCTTGACTGCGTGTTCCACGGCGGCTTTTGCGATGTCCACTGGATTGGTCTGTCCCATCTGGAAGACGGGAATATCCAGCTGCTGGCCCACCACCTCCAACTGCTGGATGGCGGCGGGGCGGTAGATATCACAGGCGGCCAGCAGAGGTCGCTTGCCGCTCTGCTTCTTCATCAGGCCGGCCAGTTTAGCGCCGTTTGTGGTCTTGCCTGCGCCCTGGAGGCCCACCATCATCACTACCGTGGGAGGCTTGGAGGCGATAGTCAGCTTGGTCGCCGAACCGCCCATCAATTCAGTCAACTCCTGGTTGACGATCTTGATGATCTGCTGGGCGGGGGAGAGGGCCTCCAGTACGTCGCTCCCTACCGCCTTCTCGGTGACCTGAGCCACAAACTGCTTGACCACTTTGAAGCTGACGTCCGCCTCGAGAAGGGCCAGACGAATTTCCCGCATGGCCTCTTTCACATCGGCTTCGGACAGGCGTCCCTTGCCTCTCAGCTTTTTAAACGCCGCAGACAGTTTTTCGGAAAGTCCTTCAAATGCCATGGGCTTACTCCTTCAACAGGGCGTCGGCGGTGTCCCGAACCCGAAGGGCCAGGGTTTCCAGCTCCTCGCTGTCCTGTCCGGCAGCCAGCTGGACCATGCGGCAGGCGTCTTGAAATACCTGTTCCAGCTGGGATTTCATGGTGTGGAACCGCTTGATCAGCCCGGTTTTGTCCTCTAGTTCAGTGAGGACGGCCTCTGCCCGGACGATCACGTCTCGGACTCCCTGGCGGGTGATGCCGTAGTTTTCCGCGATCTCCCCCAAGGATAGGTCCTCGTTGTAGTAGAGGTCGTAGAACTCCTTCTGGCGGTCCGTCAATACGTCACCATAGAAATCGAAGAGCATGGTCATTCGATAGGCCTGGCTTTTCATGGAGTACGACCTCCTTTTTTTAAAAATGTAAAGTTAAATGACTTTACATTTGGAAGTCTAGCATATTTTTTTCCATTTGTCAAGTACAAATCCTTGTCAATGGGGGGCTCTCTTTTGGTATATTCCGCCAGGGGCAGGGGAAAACTGGAGGGAACAACGGTGGGGCAAGGGCGCTGCCCTTGCCTTTGCCGCAAGAGGCGGAAATATAACAGAGACAGGGGCGGCGCCCTTGCTCTACATGATGGAAGTGTTGCGCTTCCAAGGAGGTATTCCCATGTCCAACACCCCCCACATCCCTATGGATGACGCCCATCTAAAAAATTATGCTGCCAACGCGGCCAAAGAGACGAGGCGGTCTGGGACCGTCTCCTGTCGTATCCTTTTGAAAAGGCTGCGGACCAGCCTAAAGAGGGTCCGCCAAGCCCAAGAGGTGCTGAACCTGTGGAGCGCCAGTCAGTCCGCACTGCCAGGGGCGGTGGAGTGGCTGTTGGATAACCACTACCTAGCGGTCCGGGAGGTGGAGCGGGCGCTGGAGGCGGTAAAAGGGGGCAGACCTCTGCGTGGGGACGGCCAGGGAAGTTCTCTGCTTCAGCGATGCGCCGCTTGCGCTTTATGGGCGGTGCCCGACCTGGACCAGGGCAGGCTGGCACTGTATCTGGAGGGGTTTCAGTCGGTGTGCCCGCTGACAGAGCGGGAGCTGTCCCTGCTGGTCCCCGCTCTGGCTGAGGTGCTGGCGGAGCGGCTGTCCCAGTTGTGCGGCGATCTGGAGGCACTCAAGGAGGACAGAGTGCCTCCTGAGGAGATGGGGGCAATTTTCACCGCTCTGCGGGCCCTGTCCGGGGCGGAGTGGACCGCTCTGCTGGAGGGGGCCAGCCGGGTGGAACAGATTCTGAACCGGGACCCTTCAGGCCACTATCCCCATATGGATGAGGATACCCGCCGCCGTTACCGGCAGAAGGTATGCCAGCTGGCGAAAAAGTACCGCCTGGAGGAGGGACAGACCGCCCGGCGCGCCCTGGAGCTGGCCCAGCGGGGAGAGGGCCCCCGCCGCCATGTGGGTTGGTATCTCTACCGAGAGCCGATGGGAAAGGCGGAGCGGCCCCGCTCCGGGGTGAGCTACGGGGCGGCGGTGCTGGGGCTGTCCCTGCTCGCTGCCCTGGCCCTGTTGCGGGCGGCGGGGACACCGCTGGCCGCCCTGCT
>CAPGBJ010000064.1 GCA_948616425.1 uncultured Oscillospiraceae bacterium | reverse complement strand
GGCGCTGTTTGAAAAATGGAACTATGCCCAAGAGGTTGAGAAATCTGCTGTGCGTCCAAAGGGAGGTACAGAAGCGGGACATGGACCGGGCCCCTGGCACTCCTGCCAGGGGCCCGGTCCATTTAAAAGTCCATAGCGTCAGTCAAGTGGTCCACCGCCTCGTTGACCCGCTTGGCTGCCCGGTGGGCGGCCCGCTTCACCTGGCGGCTGGACGGGGCCATAACCGCGCCCAGGGCCGTGCCCGCTACCATACCGGCGGCCATGCCCATAATAAACTTTCCGCTTCCGCAGCTGTAATTTTGCATCGTGTTCCCCTCCTTTTTTGCGTGACCGGCGGAGCGCCGGTCTGCCGCTTTTTTATTCTTCCCGGAAAAGGGAAAAAATTCGTTGCTAAATCCTGACTCTTCCGCTATAATTTAATATCAGGTTATTATGGTACCTTCGGGAGGAGATCTATGAAGTTATTGATCAAAAACGGACGGGTGATCCATCCGGTGACGGGGGCGATTTTGCTTCAAGACATCCTGGTGGAATATGGACGGATCAGCCTGCTGGAGCGGGGGCTGACCGCCCAGGTCGACCAGACCGTGGACGCGTCCGGACTGACAGTGGCCCCGGGACTTGTGGACATGCATGTCCACTTCCGGGACCCCGGCCTGACCTACAAGGAGGATATTCTCACTGGCTGCGCCGCAGCCGCCCGGGGGGGCGTCACCTCGGTGGCCTGTATGGCCAACACCAGCCCGGCGGTAGACTGCCCGGAACAGGTGGCCTACGTGCTGGGTCGGGCGAAGGAGGCCAACGGCGTGGGGGTCTACCCCGTGGCCGCCCTGTCCAAGGGGCTGCAGGGGGAGGAGCCCACTGACGCCGAGGCGCTGAAGGCGGCCGGGGCCATTGCCCTGTCCGACGACGGCTGCAACGTGGACAACGCCAACCTGATGCGGGACGCGCTGATTCTGGCCCGGCAGCTGGAGCTGCCCATTTTGTGCCACTGTGAAGACACCTCCATGGTGGCTGGCCGGGCGGTGAACGAGGGCAGCGTCTCCCGCCAGCTGTGGCTGGAGGGGCGGCCCGCCATTGCCGAAGAGATCATGATTATGCGGGACGCCATGCTGGCGGAGGAGACCGGGGGGCGGGTCCACATCTGCCATGTCTCCACCGCGCGCGGGGTGGAGATTATCCGAAAGATGAAGAAAAAGGGCGTGCTGATCACCTGTGAGACCTGCCCGCAGTACTTCACCCTCACAGAGGACGAGGTGCTTACCCAGGGGGGGATGGCCCGGGTCAACCCGCCTCTGCGCACCAAGAAAGATGTGCAGGGCATCATTGCCGGCCTGAAAGACGGTACAATCGACGCGATCGCCACCGACCACGCCCCGCACGCCCCGGATGAGAAGGCCCGTCCTCTCAGCCGGGCGCCCAGCGGCATGATTGGCCTGGAAACCAGCCTGGCCCTGGCCCTCACCCGTCTGTATCACACCCAAAAGCTGGACCTGCCCGGCGTCATCCGCCGTATGTCCACCAACCCCGCCGATATCCTCCACCTGGCCCGGGGCCGCATGTCGCTGGGGGCGGTGGCCGACCTGGTCATTTTCGACCCGGATGAGGAGTGGACCATAGACCCGGACCAATTTGCCTCCAAGGCCCGCAACACCCCCTTTGCCGGGATGCGGGTGAAGGGCAGGGTCAAGTATACCATCGCCGGGGGCAAGGTGATCTATCAGGGCGGCTGAGTCGGTTGGACTGTGACAGAACTGGATAGAAATTAAGAGAGAGAGGAACAAAAGATATGTCCATTGATGTTTTACAAGATAAGATCAGGGCGATGAAGAACCCCACCGTGGCCGGGCTGGACGCCCGCATTGAGTATGTCCCCGAACACATCCGCAAGGCGGCCTATGCCGCGCGCGGCGTGGGGCTGGAGGGGGCGGTAGAGGCCATCTGGCAGTTTAACGTGGGACTGATCGACGCGCTGTGCGATATTGTCCCCTCGGTCAAGCCCCAGACCGCCTACTATGAGAACATGGGCTGGCGGGGCATGGAGATGCTGGAGCGCACCATTCAGTATGCCAAGAGCAAAGGACTCTATGTCATTGCCGACATCAAGCGGGGGGACATCGGCTCCACCGCCGCCGCCTACTCCGAGGGGTGGCTCACCGGGGCGAAGATCGAGGGACAGGTGTTCAAGTCCTTCGACCCTGACTGTATTACGATCAGCGGCTACATGGGCTCCGACTCCATCAAGCCCTTCCTGGATGCCGCCATATCAGAGGACAAGTGCGTCTTTGTGCTGGTAAAGACTTCCAACCCCGGCTCCGGAGAACTACAGGACATCGTGGCGGGGGACCGGCAGGTGTATGAGGTCATCGGCGATTTAAACGAGCGGGTGGCAAAGGGCACCCAGGGCAAATATGGCTACAACATGGCCGGGGCCGTGGTGGGGGCCACCTATCCCTCCGATATCCGGGCTCTGCGCAAGCGGCTGGAGCACACCTTCTTCCTGGTCCCGGGCTACGGGGCCCAGGGCGGCACCGCCGAGGATGTGCGCTACGCCTTTGACAAATATGGCCACGGGGCCATTGTCAATTCCTCCCGGGGCATCATGTGCGCCTGGAAGAAGACGGGAAAGGACGGCCTGGACTTCGCCCAGGCGGCCCGGGACGCCGCCATCGCCATGCGGGAGGATATTAAGCAGTTCGTCACGATTGTGTAAGCGCCCTCGCCGGGCGGCGGAGCCGGAGAAGCTCCGCGCCGTGCTGACGGAGCTGGAACAGGAGAAAGCCGAGGCGCGGGTCAAGGCGGAGAAGCCGGGCAGGCTGATGAGCTGGCCCTGTTCCGCTGTGAACACTGCGGGCAGATCAAGTTTATGGACCCCCAAATTATGAAAGATCGGATGAAAGAGCTATGACCACCATCTACCTTATCCGCCACGCCGAGGCGGAGGGCAACTTGTACCGCCGGGTCCACGGCTGGTATAACTCCCTGATCACCGAAAACGGCTACCGGCAGATCGCGGCGCTGGAGGCGCGTTTTCGGGATATTCCCATTGACGCGGTGTACTCCAGCGACCTGTTCCGCACCTGTACCACCGCCCGGGCGATCTATGTGCCCAAGGGGCTGGAGCTGCATACCGACCCCGGCCTGCGGGAGCTGAACCTGGGGGTCTGGGAGGACCAGACCTTTGGGGCGGTGCGGCACAGCGACCCCCAGGCCATAGACCTGTTCAACCGCACCGACCCGGCCTGGGAGGTGGAGAAGGGGGAGAGCTTCTTCCAGCTGGGGGACCGGATGGAGGAGACCGTCCGCCGTATCGCCCGGCGGCACCCCGGCCAGACCGTGGCCCTGTTCAGCCACGGCATGGCGCTGCGCCAGTTTCTGGGCCGGGTGAGGGGAGTGCCTCCGGAGGAGTGGCACAGCCTTCCCCACGGGGACAACACGGCGGTGTCCTGCCTTACCTTCGACGGGGAGCGGTTTGCGGTCCAATTCGAGATGGACAACTCCCACCTGCCAGAGGAAATCTCCACCCTGGCCCGCCAGGCCTGGTGGCGGAAGGACAAGACCAAAGCGGCGGATGTCAACCTGTGGGGGCATATCCCCCTCCGCTCCTGGCCCCAGGAGCGGGAACTGTACCTAAAATTGCGGCGGGAACTCTGTCCCGACGTGCCCGACGGCCGTTTGCTCCAAGAGGCGGAGGAGCTGTGGCAGGCATCTCCCGGGGGGATGTGGAATATCAACATATTTTATGCGGGGGAGCGGCCCATGGGCGTGACCCTGTATGACATGGACCGGGATAAGGAGGAGGGGGCGGGATACATCAAATTCCTGTCCATCCTCCCGGAGGACCGGGGCAGGAAGCTGGGGATTCAGCTCATCGGCGCGGCGGTGTCCATGTACCGCAACAGCGGCCGGGACCGCCTGCGCCTGCACTGCCCGGCCGGCAGCGAGCGGGCCAGGCGCTTCTTCCAGACATACGGCTTTGTGAAGCTGAGAGAGGACCGGGAGGGCGACCTGCTGGAGAAGTATATCGGATATGAGTGGTAAGACAGGAGGGGAGCGCGATGCCCTTTGACCGAGATCTGTTCCTCCCTGTGAGCCGGGAGGACATGGCCCGCCGGGGCTGGGCGTGGTATGACTTCCTGCTCATCACCGGGGACGCCTATGTGGACCACCCCTCTTTCGGCACGGCCATCATCGGGCGGATTCTGGAGGGGGCGGGGTATCGGGTGGCCGTCCTGGCCCAGCCGGACTGGCGCACGGCAGAGGCTTTCGCCGCTCTGGGGAGACCCCGGCTGGGGGTGCTCGTCGGGGCGGGGAACATCGACTCCATGGTGGCCCACTACACTGCCGCCAAAAAGCGCCGCCACGACGACGCCTACTCCCCCGGCCGGAGGGCCGGCCTGCGCCCCGACCGGGCCACCATTGTCTATTCCAACCGGGTGCGGGAGGCCTTTGGGGACATCCCCCTGGTCATCGGGGGGCTGGAGGCCAGCCTGCGCCGCTTTGCCCACTACGACTACTGGGAGGACAAGGTGCGCCGCTCCGTCCTCTTCGACGCCCAGGCGGATATCCTCACCTACGGCATGGGGGAGACTGCCACCCTGGAGATCGCGGCCCGGCTGGCCTCGGGTACCCCGGTGGGGGAGATCACCGACGTGCGGGGCACCTGCGTCATCGGCAGACACCCCGGTATCTGCGCCTACCCCAAGGTGGAGGTCCCCTCCTTCGAGGAGGTGTCCGCCTCCAAAGCGGCCTACGCCCGGGCCAACATGGCGGAGTACCAGGAGCACGACGCGGTGTCGGGTAGGGCTGTCGTCCAGAAGCACGGCAGTCAATTTTTGATCGTCAACCCCCCGGCCTTCCCTCTGACCACCCAGGAACTGGACCGAGTGGCCGAGCTGCCCTACGTCCGAGAACCCCACCCCATGTACGATGCGATGGGGGGCGTGCCCGCCATTGAGGAGGTGCGTTTCTCCGTCACCCACAACCGGGGCTGTTTCGGGGCGTGCAGCTTCTGTTCTCTGGCCTTTCATCAGGGGAGGACGGTCTCCAGCCGCAGCCATGAGAGCGTGATCCGGGAGGTGAAGCTGCTCGCCGCGCACCCCGGCTTCAAGGGCTATATCCACGACGTGGGCGGCCCCTCGGCCACCTTCCGCCGGCCCTCCTGCCAGAAGCAGCTGAAGCACGGCATGTGCCGCAACCGGGCCTGCCTGGCCCCGGAGCCCTGCCCCAATCTGGACGCCGACCACACCGACTACATGCTGCTGCTGCGCAAACTCCGGGCGATCCCCAAGGTGAAAAAGATCTTTATCCGCTCGGGAATCCGTTTCGACTACCTGATGAAGGACCCCAGCGGGGAGTTTTTCACCGACCTGGTCCAGCACCATATATCGGGCCAGCTGAAGGTGGCCCCGGAACACTGCGTGGCCCACACCCTGGACTATATGGGCAAGCCCCACATTCAGGTCTATGAAACATTCCGGGAGAAGTACTTCAAGCTCAACCGCCGCTACGGCAAGGAGCAGTACTTGGTGCCCTATCTCATCTCCTCCCACCCGGGCTGTACTTTGGACGACGCGGTCCGCCTGGCCGAGTGGCTCAACCGGCAGGGACATATGCCCGAACAGGTCCAGGATTTCTACCCCACCCCGGGCACCCTGGCCACCTGCATGTGGTATACAGGGATCGACCCCCGGACCATGCAGCCGGTGTTTGTCCCCAAGTCCCCCCACGACAAGGCCCTCCAGCGGGCGCTGATGCAGTGGAGAAAACCCCAGAACCGCAAGCTGGTGCTGGAGGCCCTCCACAAAACCGGCCGGGAGGATCTGATCGGCTACGGCAAACACTGCCTGGTGAAGCCGGAGAGGGGGGGACCGCCTGCGGGGGGCGCCCACGGCGCGCCCCCCTCCCGGGACCGGAGCGGGAGGGGCAAGGGGGCCCGTACCGACACCCGCACCCGGGTAGAGAAGCGGGACACCTCGGCCCGCCCCGCAAAAAAGGCGGGCTGGGCGAAGGCAAAACCCAGAAAAAAGAAGTGAAAAGCGGGACGGGCTCTTGCCCGTCCCGCTTTTGGATTAATTGCGCACCGCGCTGGAGTCAGGTTCCCAGCTGGGGGTGCCGGAGTAGCTGCCGTTTCCGGTGATATCCCGGGCGGCGTTGCCGATGCCCCGGCCGATGTCGTCCATCACGTCCTCGGTGCCCCGGACAATGTCCCGGGCGCCCCGAGTCAGGTCCCGGGAGACGGTGTTGCCGTCACGGCCATAGACCTGGCCGTTGGAACCGGCGGTATATCGGCCGTCGTCCAGATAGCTGCGGCCGTTGTAGATGCTCTCGCCGCCGTACCGCCGGGCGACCTGCCCGGCGGAGGAGCCGGTGCCGCCGCTGGTGCCAGGGGTTCCGCTGGTTCCGGGGGTGCCGCTGTTGGCGGCGGGATTTCTATCTGTGCTGCAAGCCGCCAGCGTACCCGCCAGGGCGAGAGCCAGGGTCAGAGCAGTCAAGCTCTTTTTCATCGCTGTATCCTCCCTCTGCACAGGGCCGTGGGATGCCGTCCCCAGCGCTCCGCCCGACCCTGCCGTTATTTTTTTCATGGAGGTTCCATCCGGGTTATAGTATACGCCGATTTTTTGAACTCACTCCGGGAATGAGCGGCCAAATTGGATTTTTTGACCTTCTTTGACGGAAAAACTTTGAGGGGAGCGCGTCTTTTTGGGAAAAACTTCAGGAAAAGCTCTTGCATTTGGACTTGATATATGGTATAATTTCACCATAATGAAACGGTGATGGTAGAGTGGGGTCGCGGCTCCGCTCTTTTTGATTGAAAAAACTGAGAAGAGGTCCAGCTTCCCACTGTTTTTTCTCCCAATTTTTTTCTGTTTCCGCCTCCGCAGGGGGCGGAAATCACAGGGCTATTTTCTCCCGGAGGAAGATAAAAGCGAATTGGGAATCATTTTTTTCGAGTGAATCCGGTTGGATTCTGCCTTGGGGCCTTGGAATTGCCAAAGAGAAGGGTGTGTCAATATGGCAAAGGTAACCGATACTGTGGCTGAACTGGCTCGTCCCGTGGTGGAGCGCGCGGGCTGCGCCCTGTGGGATGTGGAATATGTGAAGGAGGCGGGAAGCTGGTTCCTCCGGGTCTACATCGACAAGGAGGGCGGCGTGTCTATTGACGACTGCGAGGCGGTCTCCCGTCCCCTGTCCGATCTGTTGGACGAGGCGGACCCGATCGAGGGCAGCTACACCTTCGAGGTATCCTCCGCCGGGGCGGACCGGGTGCTGAAGCGGCCGGAGCACTTCCGGCGTTTCCAGGGGGCGGAAGTAGAGGTCAGACTCTACCGTCCTCGGGAGGGGCGCAAGGAGTTTGTGGGTATCCTCAAAGGCTATGAAGATGGAGACGTCACCCTGGACGCGGGCGGCGGAGAGGCGGTCTTTACCAAGCAGGAGATCGCTCTGGTACGGCTGTACCCCAGGATTTGAGGGCGGGGTGCCAAGGGCCCGCCGCGCCGCATGGCGTTGCAAATTATGAATGGATGCAGCATGATGCGTCCCTAACAGTTCAGGAGGAAGAACACCGTGGCTAAGAGAGTGACAAAAAAGAAGGTCAACACCAACGAGATGGACGGAAAGGAATTTTTCGAGGCCATCCATCAGATTGAGCAGGAGAAGGGCATTAAACCCGGCTATATGATAGAGAAGGTGACCCAGGCGCTGCTTTCGGCCTACCGCCGGGACCACGAGGGCGTGGGGGACAATCTGGTGATCGAGGCCAATGAGGAGGCGGGGACGGTCCGGCTGTTCCTGAAGAAGGAGGTCGTGGAGGAGGTGGACAACCCCTCCATGGAGATCAGTCTGGAAGAGGCGCGCAGCGCCCTGCCCCAAGCGGAGTTGGGGGACACGGTGCGCATGGAGATCAAGACCCGGGCCTTTGGCCGCATCGCCGCCCAGACCGCCCGCCAGGTCATTATCCAGGGCATCCGGGAGGCGGAGCAGGGGATGATCTACGACGAATTCTCCACCAAGGAGCATGAGCTGCTCACCGGCACCATCACCCGTATCGACCCCCGAAACGGGTCGGTGTCTCTGCGGCTGCACTCCGGTTCTGAATTTACCGACGCCTATTTGGGCTCGGGCGAGCAGGTGAAGGGAGAGCGGTATGTGGAGGGCCAGCGGCTGAAGGTCTACGTGGTAGAGGTCCGCAAGGCCACCAAGGGCCCCCAGGTACTCATCTCCCGGACCCACCCCGGCCTGGTAAAGCGGCTGTTTGAGCTGGAGGTCCCCGAGGTCTACGACGGCACGGTAGAGATCCGCTCTGTGGCCCGAGAGGCGGGCTCCCGCACCAAAATGGCCGTCTGGTCCGACCAGCCCAACGTGGACCCCATCGGCGCCTGTGTGGGCCCTCGGGGCCAGCGGGTAAACACCATCGTGGAGGAGCTGAAGGGGGAGAAAATCGACATTATCAAGTGGTCTGAGGACCCGGCGCAGTACATTGCCGCTGCGCTGTCCCCCGCCGACGTCATCAGTGTGGAGGAACTGCCCTCCAAGGTGGACGCCCGGAGCTGCCGGGTGGTGGTGCCGGACGACCAGCTGTCCCTGGCCATCGGCAAGGAGGGGCAGAACGCCCGTCTGGCCGCCAAGCTCACCGGCTATAAGATTGACATCAAGCCCGCGTCCGCCCCTCTGGAGTCCATTGAGGAGTTGGCGGCCCAGGCCGAGATCGATGCGGCCGAGGAGGCCCTGGAGGAGGCCATGGCCCTGGCCGAGGAGAACGGGGAAATTCCGGAGGAATAAGGTGCGGTGGGCGGCGGTCTCGTCTCGCCCTGAGAAATATTGCAGTACCAGACCTCATATAAGGAGGAAGAGCCTTGCCCAAGAAGATACCCATGCGCCAATGTGTTGGCTGCCGGGAGATGAAAGAGAAAAGATCGCTCATTCGGGTGGTAAAGTCACCGGAGGGCGAGGTATCCCTGGACTTCAGGGGCAAGCTGCCCGGCCGGGGGGCCTACGTGTGCCCAAATCCGGAGTGCCTGAAGCGGGCCCGAAAGAGCCGGGCGCTGGAGCGGGCCTTCTCCGCCCCTCTCCCGCCGGAGGTCTGGGAGGGGCTTGAGAGTCAGATGAGGGAGGTGGAGCCCGATGCGAAATGATCCAATCCTTCGTCTGCTGGGGCTGGCCAAAAAGGCCGGCCGGCTGGAGATGGGGGAGGAACCGGTGGGGGCCGCCTGCCGGGCCCGCCAAGCGAAGCTGGTGCTCTTGGCGCGGGACGCCGCCCCCAACACCCGCCGCCGGGCGGCCCACTTTGGAGAGACAGGGGGCGTGTTGTGGCTGGAGCTCCCCTTTTCCAAGAGCGAGTTGGGCTTTGTACTGGGCCGGGCCACCTGCGCCATGCTGGCCGTGACTGACGCGGGCTTCGGGGCGGCCGTCGTGGAGAAGCTGGCCGCCCAAGACCCGGCGCGATACGGCCCCGCCGCCCAGCAGCTGCGGGCCCGGGCCGACCGGGTGCTCCAGCGGCAGAGGGAGCAGCGGCAGCACGAAAAAAATCTCCGCCAGGGCAAACGAAAGCCCTGGGCGCCCGCTCCGCCCAAGGAGGGGCAGTCCCCGCCTCAGCCGGGCAAACGCAGCCCTGGGCGGGCGGACCGCCCGCCCAAGGAGGGGCCGAAGCGGACGCCTGGGCCAAACTCCGGTCGACCGGGCCGGGGCGGCCCCGCCCGTCCCAAGGGGACCACTGAACGAAACAGCCCGGCTGGCCGCCGTCTCACCGGAAAATTCCGGAAACCCTAGGAGGTGCTTTCATCTATGATGATTAAATATCCCATCCATAAACTGGCCAAGGATTTTACCCAAAACGGCAAGGCCATGCCGTCCAAGGAGATCATGGACATCCTGACCCAGTACGGTCATCCCCCCAAGAACCATATGCAGCCCCTCACAGACCTGGAGCTGTCCATTGTGTTTGAGTATCTGACCCAGCACAACCAGATCGACTCCATTGAGTCGGTCTACGCCGACGTATACCACGAGGAGCCGGCGGAGAAGCGGGAGGCCGGCAAAAAAGAGGCCCCCAAGGGGGAGGGCAAGCCCCCCAAACCGGAGAAGAAGGAGTCCCAGCAGGGCCAGGCGGGCAGGCCCGCGCCCCAGCAGCAGGGCCAAACCAAACAGCCAGTCCAGCAGTCCGCCCCCGCCTCCAGGGTGCCCCAGAAGAAGGTGGTGGACACCAGAGGCGGCCCGGCGGTGAACCTGGATAAGTATGACGAGCGGCTAGAGAACTTTACCGACCAGCGCCGCCAGGACGTGCGGGGCGGCAAGCAGAAGATCCAGCAGAAGAGCCAGCAGCGCCGCCAGCAGGGGGGCCGGGGCCAGTCGGGGAAACGCCGCCAGGAGGAACAGGACCGGATGCGCCGGCTCCAGCTGGAGATTGCCAAGAAGGCCCCCACCAAGGTGCTCATCCCCGACGAAATCGGGGTGGGCGAATTGGCCTCCAGAATGAAAAAGACTGGCGCGGAAGTGGTGAAGTGCCTCATCAAGAACGGGGTTATGGCCTCCCTGTCCGACGTGATCGACTTTGACACCGCCGCCATCATCGCCGAAGAGATGGGCTGCAAGGTGGAGAAGGAAGTAATTGTCACCATCGAGGAGCGACTCATCGACACCGCCGAGGACAGGGAAGAGGATCTGGAGGGCCGGGCCCCCGTGGTGGTGGTCATGGGCCACGTGGACCACGGCAAGACCTCCCTCCTGGATTATATCCGCAATGCCAACGTGGTCTCGGGCGAGGCCGGCGGCATCACCCAGCACATCGGCGCCTACCAGGTGGAGGTGAAGGGCAGCACCGTCACCTTCCTGGACACCCCCGGCCACGAGGCATTCACCGCCATGCGGGCCCGGGGCGCCATGATCACTGACATCGCCATCCTGGTGGTGGCCGCTGACGACGGCATCATGCCCCAGACGGTGGAGTCCATCAACCACGCCCGGGCGGCCGACATCCCCATTATTGTGGCCATCAACAAGATGGATAAGCCGGCGGCCAACCCCGACCGGATTATGCAGCAGCTGACCGAGTACTCCCTCGTCCCCGAGGAGTGGGGGGGCGAGACCATCGTGTGTCCCATCTCGGCCAAGACGGGCATGGGCATCGACAAGTTGTTGGAGATGGTGGTCCTCACCGCCGAGGTCCAGGAGCTGAAGGCCAACCCCAACCGCACCGCCCACGGCGCGGTGATCGAAGCCCGGCTGGACAAGGGCCGCGGGCCTGTGGCCACCCTGCTGGTGCAGAAGGGCACCCTGAAGCAAGGCGACGTCATCATTGCCGGCACCGCCGTGGGCCGTGTCCGGGCGATGACCGACGCCCGGGGCAAAAAACTCACCGAGGCCGGCCCCTCCGTCCCAGTGGAGATCATCGGCATGGGCGAGGTGCCCGGGGCCGGCGACGACTTCCACGCCGTGGCCGACGAGCGCATGGCCCGGGAGCTGGTGGAGCAGCGCAAGGCTGAGCGCAAGGACGCCATCTCCAGTTCGGTGGGCAAGGTCACCCTGGAGGACCTGTTCAGCCAGATTCAGGCCGGCGAGATGAAAAACCTGAACGTCATCGTCAAGGCCGATGTCCAGGGCTCCGCCGAGGCGGTGAAGGCCTCCCTGGAGAAGCTGACCAACGAGGAGGTCCGGGTCCGGGTCATCCACTGCGCGGTGGGCGCCATCAGTGAGAGTGACGTCATGCTGGCGGGCACCTCCGGGGCCATCATCGTGGGCTTTAACGTCCGCCCGGACAACAACGCCAAGGACTCCGCCGCCCGCATGGGGGTGGACATGCGGATGTACCGGGTCATTTACGACGCCATCAACGAGATTGAGGCGGCCATGAAGGGCATGCTGGCCCCCAAATTCCGGGAGGTGGACCTGGGCCGGGCCGAGGTGCGCAATGTCTTCCGCATCACCGGCGTGGGCATGGTGGCCGGCTGCTATGTGCTGGATGGCAAGATGCAGCGCAACGCCCAGATGCGTCTGCTGCGGGACAACATCGTCATCTACGACGGGGCCATTGCCTCCCTCCAGCGGTTTAAGGACTCGGTGAAGGAGGTGGCCTCCGGCTACGAGTGCGGCATTACCTTCGAGAAGTTCCAGGACATCAAGGAGGGCGACATCATCGAGGCCTATCTGATGGAACAGATCCAGGTGTAACCCCTTCGATCCTTCAGAAAGAAGACAGCGGCTATGGAAATGACAGGCGAGCAGCTTCAAAGCTGAGTGCGTCTTTTGCCGGACGATTGAAGGGGACAGACCGGAGGCGTGATCCGCGGAAGAAGGCGGAGACGACGGAAGGTCTGTAGGAGACATGAGAGGACCATAGACCAACGGGGCGGGCGTTTTCGCCCGCCCCGATTTGCTTCCCCGCCCCGCCGCGGCGAAAAGCCTTGTCGATGTCAACGTTGCGCCACAGCAGTTCTTGCATTTTCATCACTCCTGGTCTAAAGTATATTACGCTTTCAGCGCGTACCAAGAGGGAAAGGAAGAATTTATGAGATTTCACGAGCGTATGCGTTCTCTGCGAAAAGAGAAAGGTATAACACAGAAGGAAATGGCTGCTGAACTAGGCGTTGGATATCGGGCATTGCAATGCTGCGAATATCATGAACGTTACCCTGACGCGCCTGGACTGGTTGCCATTGCCGACTATTTTGACATTAGCCTGGACTATCTCATGGGCCGGTCCGATGTGCGGGAACGGCAGTAGGGGGAATGCGGCGATGAATTTCCTAACTCTGCTTTTTCCCCCTGGAAACACCAGCCGGCGGCAGTGGGCGCTCACCTTTTTAGCGGTATTTCTTGTTATAATTCCCAGCGCCTATCTGGGTCGGGACGTGGTGGCCCCCGCGGTCTGTCAGGTCCAGGCGGAGAAGCAGGGGCTGGACACCTCCGCCGGTCCCCAGGGAAATTGGGAGTATTGGAGCCTGTACAAGCGCGCCCTGGCGGTGTGTACCGGCTGGTGTGCCGCCGGCGGGGTGGTTCTGGGCATTGGCCTGTGCATGTTTTTGGAGCACCTGCTCCAGAAGCGGGACCAGCGGGTCGGTCAGCCGCGAAACGACCTGGAGCGGTGGATTTTGGGGACCTATGCCAACTTCGCCGCTTATTACGCGAGCTTTCCAGACGAGCTGGAGGAGAAGGGACCGATGAAGGCCCTGTCCCGCCAGGCAAACCGGAGCGCCTCCCTGGCATACCGCCCCAACGCCCCCCTGTGTCTGGGTGGGCGGCTCCGGGATGAGGCGAACCAGAAGATGGTCATCCGGGATTTGAAAAAATCCTGGGATATCAACAACCTCCGGGACCTGCTGGCTGCGGTGGACCACATGAGCGCCGGTCCCGGTCTGACAGACTGTCCGGACCAGGCGGCGCGGGCCTGGCAGCTGTGCCGGTCCACACAGCTTTTAGGGCTGGCCTATGTGGCTGGCTGGCTGAACCGGGAGGAGATGGTACGCCGGTCCTGCGGAGTGTGCCGGACCATCCAGGCCACCTTCCAGGACTGGGACGAGCTGAACCGGAGCTACCTGGAGGGCTATACCCGGTGGGCCTTTCGGAGTGGCCATTCCCAGGGCATGATCGACTTGCGCCGGCGCATCCAACGGGACCTCCAGACCCGGAGGGATAGCCCTTACCGCCTGAATTGGCATTTGCCGCTGGACCCGGAATACTGGGCCCGGCGGGGCAGAATGGAAAAAAATCTGGGCTGAAGAGAGGAGAAACACCATGGCGAGCAATCGAATCGGACGCATCAACGAGGAGGTCCAGCGGGAGCTGGCCGCCCTCATTCCCACAGTGAAGGACCCCCGGGTGACGGGGATGATCTCGGTGACGGCGGTGGATGTCACCCCGGACCTGAAGTTTGCCAAAGTCTATATCTCGGTGCTGGACAAGGGGGACAGCGACCAGGTGCTCAAGGGACTGAAGTCGGCTGCCGGTTATCTGCGGCGGGAGCTGGGCCGGGCGCTGAACCTGCGCCACACCCCAGAGCTCACCTTCTTTCGGGACGACTCCATGTCTAAGGGGGCCAAGATCCTGGAGATGCTTCAGGACCCAGAGGTGGTCAAGCCGGCCAACCCGGCCAACGCCCACATTATTTTAGAGGAAGATTAGGGCTTGTTTGAAACATGTCAATACGCCTAAGAGGCGGGCTTTTTGTCAAACAGCGCCTAGCCGTCCCATGATGGGGCGGGGCTCTGCCCCTCCCCTCCTATAGAGGAGGGCTGGACCCAGGCAGGGGTGGAGCCCCTGCTCAAGAGGAGGAACAACAGCCATGAAGGAGACCATCTCCACACAACAGGCCGCCGCTTTTTTGGCGGCCCATAACAACTATCTGATCCTGACCCACGTCCGCCCTGACGGCGATACCATCGGCTGCGGGGCCGGACTGTGCCGAGCCCTGCGCCAGATGGGCAAGACCGCCTATATTCTGGAAAATCCGGAGGTCACAGAGCTGTTTGCGGGTTATGTAGAGGGCTTGACCACAGGGGGGGATTTTGTCCCTGAGACGGTGGTCTCGGTTGACATTGCGGCCCGCTCCCTCTTTCCGGAGCTGGCAAAGCCCTATCTGGACCGGGTTGACCTGGCGATTGACCACCACCCCTCGCAGGAGTTTTTCGCCGCGGCCACCTGCCTGGACAGCGGACGGGCGGCCTGTGGTCAACTGGTGCTGGATATTGTAAAGCAGTTGGGACCCATTACCCCAGAGATGGGGGAGGCCCTCTACGTGGCCCTCTCTACCGACTGCGGCTGTTTCCAATACAGCAATACCGACGCTGCCGCCCACCGGGCGGCAGCGGAACTGATGGAGAGCGGCTTCGACCCCTACCCCATCAACCGCCGCCACTTCCGGACCAAGACCTTTAAGCGACTGAAGCTGGAGGGGATGCTGACCGCCGGGATGGAGCTGCGGGACGGGGGAACCACCGCTCTGGTCTTTCTCACCCGGCAGATGATTGACGAGGTGGGGGCCAGCGAGCGGGACATGGACGATGTGTCCGCCTTTGTGGGCCAGATTGAGGGGGTCAAAAATGGGGTCACCCTGAAGGAGACCTCCGACGGCCACGTGAAGATCTCCCTGCGCACCGACCCCGGCGACCTGAATGCCAGTGAGGTCTGCGCCCTCCTGGGGGGAGGGGGGCACGCCGCAGCAGCAGGAGCTATGCGGGAGGGGAGCATGGAGGCGGTGCGCCAGGCCGTCATAGACGCCATGGAGCAGGTGGCGCGCAAGCGGTAAAAAAGTGTCCGCCTATAGCGGACACTTTTAAAAAGCAACGGTTATTGTCCAGTTTTGGCCGCTTTTGGTGCAGAAATGGCTCTTTAGCGGTGTATTATTTAGACAAAATATTGCGGAATGTATAAAAATCCGCCCCGGGCGGACAATACAGAGCGTATATTGCAAGGAGGGAGCTGGGATGCCCAGCGGGATTTTAGTGATTGACAAACCGGCCGGCTGGACCTCTATGGACGTGTGCGCCAAGCTGCGGGGCATTTTTCACGAAAAGCGGGTAGGTCACGGCGGGACGCTGGACCCTATGGCCACGGGAGTACTGCCTGTATTCATCGGTCGGGCCACCCGGGCGGTGGAATTTGCAGAAAAGTCCGATAAAGAGTACATCGCTGGGCTAAAGCTGGGGGTGATTACCAACACCCAGGACACCAGTGGCGAGGTCCTGGAGGAGCGGCCCGTCTGTGTCACCCAGGAGGCGCTGGAACGGGCGCTGGAGGGCTTCCGGGGGGATATTCTCCAGGTGCCCCCCATGTACTCCGCCATCAAAATCAACGGAAAAAAACTTTACGAGCTGGCCCGCAAGGGCTGTGAAGTAGAACGCCCTGCCAGACCTGTCACCATAAAAGCCTTGGAGATAGTGGACAAGCAAGGGGAAGAGCTTTACACAATTCGGGTCCGGTGTTCCAAGGGCACCTACATCCGCACCCTGTGTCACGACATCGGACAGGCCCTGGGGTGCGGGGGGTGTATGGCCTCCCTGCGCCGCACCATGGCGGCCGGTTTTACCCTGGAGGACGCGGTTTTGCTGGAGGAGGTCCAGGCGGCGGCGGACCGGGGAGAGGGGGAGCGTGTGCTGCTCCCGGTGGACTGTTTTTTTGCCGGCCTGCCGGTGCTTGTGCTGAAGAGTCACGGAGCGGAAAAGAAAATCCGCAGCGGCGCGGCCGCAACACTCCAGGACTGCCCCAACGGGGCGTACCGGGTATATGGTATGGATCAGACATTTCTGGCCCTGGGCCGTGTGGCGGACGGCAAACTCTCTGTGGTCAAGAGTTTTTTTGAGGTAAATTGACATGAGAAGACCCTTCCTTGCCGCCCTGTTGGCGGCCCTCCTGCTGACTTTGCCCTCTTGCGCCCCATCGCCGGCGCAGGAGCGGTTGACAGTAGTCTGCACCACCTACCCCATCTACCTCTTTGCTGCCTCCCTCACCCAGGGGGTAGAGGGGGTACAGGTGGAGCGGCTGGACACGGGAAGCACCAGCTGTCTCCACGATTATTCCCTGTCGATGGAAGATATGAAAAAGCTGGAAAGGGCGGATATAATCGCCGTCAATGGAGGGGGTTTGGAGGAGTTTTTGGGGGATGCCCTGGCTGCCTCAGACGCCCAGGTTGTGGACTGCTCTGTGGGTGTAGAACTACTGGAGAGCCTCTCCCACCACCACGAGGAGGGGGAGGAGGACGACCATGGCCATGACCACGGCCACTGGGACCCCCACTACTGGATGAATCCGGAGAACGCCCGGACTATGGCGGCCAACCTGCGAAATTATCTGGTGCTCCTTGATCCGGACCATGCGGTGGAATATGAGCGCAACGCCGCGGAGAGTGACGAAATTTTGCTCCGGTGCGGAGAAGAGGCCCGGGCGCTGATGGGGGCCTATCTGCCCCAGAAGGTCCCCGGTCTGATCACCTTCCACGACGGTTTCCAGTATTTCGCCGACGCCTTTGACCTGCCCCTGCTGGCCTCCATTGAGGAGGAGGCGGGCAGCGAGGCCAGCGCCCAGGAGATTGTGGAGATCACGGAATTGGTAAAAAAATACAACATTCCGGTTATTTTTACAGAAATAAATGGCTCTGACGCCACGGCGCGGGCAATTAGCCGGGAGACAGGGTGCCGGGTGGTCCAACTGACCATGCTGATGGACGGCCCGGACGCCGACGACCCGGAGTTTGGCGGTGTGGAACACTATTTTCAGCTGTGCTGGGATATTCGTAGGATCATTAACGGCTTTGCAGGGGAAGGGACGGTGCCCGACGGATGAGAAAAATCAAACACGGGAAGTTGGCCGCAGGGTGCGCCGACGCCTGCTGCCTCAAGCTGGAGGGGCTGTCCGTCCGGCTGGAGGGGGACTCCATCCTGGAGGACGTGTCCTTCCACCTCCACTGTGGGGAGATTGTGGCCCTTATCGGCCCTAACGGGGCGGGAAAGTCCACCCTGTTTCGCAGCATTTTGGGCCAGATGGGATATAAGGGTTCTATCACCTTTGCCCCCGCCGGGGGGCCGGCCATCCGACTGGCAGACGGGACTGTCACAGGCGGAACCCGGCCCCTGGTGGGCTATGTTCCCCAGGCCCCCAGCTTCGACCGGGGGGACCCGGTGTCGGTGCTGGACTTTTTTACCGCCGCCACCGCCCGGTGGCCGGTGTGGCTGCCCATTCCCGCCAAGTACCGGGACCGGGCCGCCGCCTGCCTGGCCCGGGTCCACGGGGAGGACCTTCTGAATCGGCCCATGGGAGGGCTGTCAGGGGGACAGCTGCAGCGGGTGCTGCTGGCCCTGGCCCTGGAACCGGTGCCCCACATCCTGATTTTGGACGAGCCCCTGTCCGGGGTGGATATCGAGGGGGAGCACCAGCTGTTGGACATGCTGGACGAGCTGCGCACCCAGTATGACCTGTCCATTTTCCTGTCTACCCACGACTTTGCCACCCTGGGCCAGTTTGCCGACAAGGTGATTCTCCTCAACCGCCAGGTACTCAAGTCGGGCACGCCGGAGCAGGTGCTGTCCTCCCCGGAATTTTATGAGACCTTCCATCTGCGGATGGGGAAAGGGGGCGGTTAAATGGCGCTCTGGTATGCGCTGGTGGATCTGCTCCCCTTTGAGTGGGCCCAGCCGGGGCAGATGTACTTTATGAAGCACGCCCTGTTGGCGGTGCTGGTGATCACCCCCCTGTTCGGCATTTTGTCCACCATGGTGGTCCACAGCCGGATGTCCTTCTTCTCCGACGCCCTGGGACACTCCGCATTTACCGGCATGGCCATCGGGGCCCTGTGCGGCTTCCATGAGCCCACCTGGGCTGCGGTGATCTTCGCCCTTCTGTTTGCGCTGCTCTTCAATATGGTAAAGCGGCGCTCCGCCCTGGCCAGTGACACGGTGATTGGGGTGTTCTCCTCCACTGCTGTGGCCCTGGGGATCTTCCTGTCCACCTTGGGGGGGCGGTCCTTTACCCGCTTCAACAGCCTGCTCATCGGGGATATCCTGTCTGTAGAGCCGGAGAAAATCGGTGTGCTGGCCCTGATTTTGCTGCTGATAGTGGGGCTGTGGGCGGTGAGCTTCAATCAGCTGATGCTCTCCGCCGTCCACCCCGCCCTGGCCGACAGCCGGGGAGTCCGGGTCTTTTGGCAGGAGACGGTTTTCTCCATGGCCATCGCCGTGGTGGTCACCCTGTCCATGACTTGGGTGGGGCTGCTGGTCATCAACTCCCTGCTGGTTCTCCCCGCAGCGGCGGCCCGGAACGTGGCGCGAACGATGCAGCAGTACCACCTGTTTTCTCTGCTGGGGGCGGTGCTGTCCGGGGTGGCCGGGCTGATGACCTCCTACTACGTGGGCGGGTCGGCCGGGGCGGCTATTACCCTGTATCTGGCGGTGTGGTTTGCGCTCACCTTTTTGGTGCGGAAGAAGTAGCCGAGTAAATGACAGATGCTGCAGGAACGAGAGGGGAAGGCGGGCTCGAAGGGGATTTGGGTTCCCGGACCATGGGATTTTGCAGGCTGAAATTGAATTAAAATAATGTTTATGGATCAAAACAGCCCTGAAGCACTGCTTCAGGGCTGAACAATAGGGTCTAAGTGTCAATATCCACCAGGATGTTATCCGTCCCGTGCTCCTCGAACTCGGCAATATAGGCGTCAATGCGGCTGGTGAGTTCGGCGTAGTTGCTCTCATCAATGGGGGCGTCATCCATATCCCGGCGGGCCAGGTCTTCGGCCAAGATCTCAAAGAACACGTTGTTCTCATACTCCACAATAGCCTCGTGAATGCCCCCCTCCACAAAGGCGCGGGAGGGAATAATATCTCCCTGGTAGAGTTCCGCCAACTGGGGCATTCCATCCAGGGCGGCCCGGCCGAAGAGGAGGCTCTCCACTTCATCATAGTCGGAGAAACGCTGGTCCCCCCGGGTGGAATTCAGAATCCAATTTCCGATGTAGACCAGGTCCAGCAGACGGCGAAACTGCTTTTTGTTCAGTTCCAAATTCATGGGGGGTCCTCCTCTCTGGAAGCGAAGTCGTTCATATAGCATTATAGCCTCCATTCTCCATTTGTCAAATGGAGAAACACGCCAATTTTACTTGTTTTTTCAGGTAAAATGACATACAATAGAGGAACCACTTTACAGAGCGGTTCAAACTGTGTATAATACCACCGTTCCTCTCACAATGGGGTGAGAAATAAGCGCAGGAGGCCTCTATGGAAAAGGAAGTGGTCATCTCCATTAAGGGGATGCAGAAATATGAAGGGACGCCCCCGGACGCCATGGAGTTGGTTACCAAGGGCCGACTGGCCCGGGAGGGGGGGAGCTATACCCTGTCTTACCAAGAGAGTGAGCTCACCGGTCTGGGCGGCACCCTGACCACCATCCAGGTGGATGGAGAGCAGGTCACCTTGATGCGGATGGGGGAGTTTAATTCCCAAATGGTGTTTCAGGAGGGGCGGCGTCATCTGTCCATGTACAATACACCCTATGGCGCTATGGCGATCGGTGTGCATACCCGACACCTGATGGCCGAGCTGAACGACCAGGGGGGCGACATCGAGGTGGACTACACCATTGAGGTGGACCACGCTCTGGCTGGCCGCAGCGTTTTTCGGATCAATGTGAAAGAGGCGGAGGGCGGCCTGGGGAGCTTGAAGCAGTAGGGGCGGAGGCTGTCCGCCCGAATTTCCCAATATGGCAACGGCGGGCGGATGGTATCCGCCCTTATACATGGAATATAGAGAATGAAGGTGCGAAACATGACAAACATGATCCAGTCCGCCAAGGACCAGGTGGCCGCCCTGACCCAGGCGGCCTACGAGCGGGCCGCCGCCGCGGGGGTTCTGCCCGCCGGCGGCGAGGGGGTGAAGGCCACCATTGAGATCCCCAAGGATACCGCCCACGGGGACTACGCCTCCTCCTTCGCCATGGCGGGAGCCAAGGCCCTGCACATGGCCCCCCGGGCCATTGCCCAGGCCATTGTGGACCACCTGGAGCTGGAGGGCAGCTATTTCAACAAAGTGGAGATTGCCGGCCCGGGTTTCCTCAACTTTACATTGGGCCCCAAGTGGTACGGTGACGTGCTCTCCGCTGTGGAGGTGGAGGGGCCGGCCTACGGCTCGGGAGACGAGGGGGGCGGCAGAACGGTGATGGTGGAGTTCGTCTCCGCCAACCCCACCGGCCCCATGCACATGGGCAACGCCCGGGGGGGCGTGCTGGGGGACACCCTGGCCAACGTGCTGGCCCGGGACGGCTGGAAGGTGTGGAAGGAGTTCTACGTCAACGACGCCGGCAACCAGATCAACAAGTTCGCCCGGTCCATCTACGCCCGCTACCAGCAGATTGTCTGGAAGGACGATACCCTCCCCTTCCCCGAGGACGGCTACCAGGGGGAGGACATCAGGGAGCTGGCCCAGGCTCTCTATGAGGAGTGCGGCGGCGACTTTATCAACGAGCCGGAGGAGGACGCCCTCTTCCAGATGGCCCAGTTCGGCCTGGAGCGCAATATACCCAAGATGAAAGAGGATTTGAAAAAGTACGGCATTGAGTACGACCAGTGGTACATGGAGTCCTGGCTCCATGACCGGGGCTTTGTGGCCGACACGGTACAGGTGCTCACCGATAAGGGCTGGACCTATGAGAAGGATGGGGCCCTGTGGCTGAACACCACCGAGCTGCTGAAGAAAAAATATATGGCTGAGGGCAGAAGTCAGGAACAGGTGGACAAGCTGGACCTGAAGGACGACGTACTGCGCCGGGCCAACGGCTTCTACACCTACTTCGCCGCCGACATCGCCTACCACCGGAACAAGCTGGAGGAGCGGAAGTTTGACCTGGCCATCAACATCTGGGGGGCCGACCACCACGGCCACGTGGCCCGGCTTCAAGCCGCCCTGGACGGACTGGGTCTGGACGGCTCCCGCCGGCTGGTGATTGTCCTCATGCAGCTGGTGAACCTCCTCCAGGACGGCAAGCCGGTGCGCATGTCCAAGCGGACGGGCAAGGCCATCGCCCTCCACGACCTGCTGGATGAGATCTCTGTGGACGCCGCCCGGTACTACTTCAACAACCGGGCCTCCTCCAGCCCCCTGGACTTCGACCTGGATTTGGCCGTCCGCCAAGACAGCGAGAACCCGGTGTACTATGTCCAGTACGCCCACGCCCGCATCTGTTCCCTTGTCGCCCGGCTGGCTGAGGAGGATGGAGTCGCCGTCCCGGCCGCTGCCTGTGTGGACGCCGCCGTGTTTGCAACGACGGAAGAACTGGCCCTGGTGAAGTCCCTGGCCCAGTACCCGGAGGAGCTCCATCTCGCCACCCGGGACTATGACCCCAGCCGCATTAACCGCTACCTCACCGCCCTGGCCGGCGACTTCCACCGCTTCTACAACGCCTGCCGGCTGAAGGGGGAGGAGGCCGCTGTGCTCGCTGCCCGCCTTAAACTGGCCGACACTGTGCGGTCCGTCCTGGCCAACGGCCTGAATCTGCTGGGGGTCACGGCGCCGGAGAAGATGTGAGGGGATGCAGGGAAGCGGCCTGTTGTGGCCGCCGAGGGGTGGAGATGGATACGACCAGTCTTGTCCCGACAGGATGTGACCGCGATGAAGATTGAAAAGCTGGAAGGTACACTCAAGGGCCGCGTCCCCGGTCTGATGGACGCCCGCCGCGCCTACGCGGTGCTGGTGCCGCTGGTGGAGCGGGAGGGGGAGCTCCATCTGCTCTATGAGGTCCGGGCCAAGACGCTGCGCCGCCAGCCGGGGGAGGTGTGCTTTCCCGGGGGGCTGATGGAACCGGGGGAGACCCCGGAGGAGTGTGCCCTGCGGGAGACCTGGGAGGAATTGGCCATCCCGCCTGACGGCGTGAAGCTGCTGGGACGGCTGGACTTCATCGCCCATCGGGCCAATTTTCTCATGCAGCCGGTTTTAGGGGTGCTGGATCGCGGGGCGCTGGCGGGGATGGTCCTCAGCCCTGCCGAGGTGGAGGAGGTCTTTTTCGTCCCTCTGTCCCACCTGCTGAACACCGACCCCATCGAGTATGAGTACCAGCTGATCCCCACCCCGGCGGAGAACTTCCCCTATGAACTCATCGGTATCCCCAGGAACTACAAATGGCAGTACGGGATGGAGAACGTCCCCGTCTACCCCTGGCAGGGGAGGGCCATTTGGGGATTGACCGGACGGATTACACGAAATTTGGTACAGATATGCAAGGCCCTCGGCTGAAGCCGAGGGCCTTTGACCTTATTCCTTTTCCCGTTCCGCTTTCTCCCGCAGCGCCTTGATGGCGCAGTCCAGGGCGGGGATGGCTTTGGCGCTGCTGTACTGCTTCATGTGCTCCAGTTCTCGAATGGCCTCTTTTGCGGTCATAGCCCTCACACTCCTTTACTGCTGCCATTTTACCACAAAAACCGGTGGGAGCACAAGAGGAGGATTGGTGGTTTTTGCTATTTCAGGGGGGAGGGCGGCGGAGAGGCCGTCCCCTCTGGCGCGTTCTGCTCCCGGGGTTTGTGGCAGCTGGAGAGGGCGAGGGAGATAACAGCCAGTACCAACATACGCCGCCAGGGGCTGGCCGCCAAAAGAAGGCAGAGGACCGACCGGGCGAGGGTGTACAGGCAGCCGGCCCAGAGGAGGATGACGGCGGCCCTCATATCAATACTCCTTGCCCGCCGCCACCCGGCAGGAGATGAGGTAGGAGACCGCCAGTCCGGCCAGCCCGGCCAGGGGGAGCAGGGTGGACCCGCCGAGGATGGCGGTGGGAGACAGACCGTTCAGGCGGTTCAGGGCGGAGAAGTCAATGATTTCCGCCTTGACCAGCAGCACGAAAGCAATGACGGGGATGAAGACAATGGCGTAGAGATAGGGCCGGGCCCGCTCCGCCCCCAGCTTGTAGCTCAGGGGCAGGAGGATGGTGGGGAGCAGCAGGCCGATGGCGGTGGACACCATCAGAGTGACGAACATCTCCAGAGGGTCCACCTGATGGGCCAGATAGAGCAGAGCGGTGCCCGCCAGCCCCATGGCGACGGTGAACAGGGTCAGCGCCAGCACGAAGAGGTACCGGGCCCCCACCACCTTGCTCCGCCCCAGGGGGAGGGACATGGCGTACCGGTCCCACTTGGACTGCTCGTCGTAGGCGAAGGCGGAGATGGGCATTACAGCCAGAATTATCTGGACAAAGGTGATAATAAAGCTGTAGTCAAAGAAGTCCAGATAGGCGAGGATGATATATATTACGATAAGAAGCAGATAGGATTTCAGCAGCTTGCGCATGACAAGGATGTCCTTCATAATCAGTCCAATCATTTTGCTTCTCCTTTCCCCACAAAGAGCATGATATCCTCCAGAGTGGTCCGCTCCACCAGGAGCATAGGGTATTTCCGGGCGAAGGCGGCCCGGTCGGTCACCAGGGCCTCACAGCCGAAGGCCCCCTTCCGGGTGCGCAGCAGGTCGGCGCGGTCGATGGTCTCCAGCTGGGCGGCGGTGCAGCCCACCCGGCCGTAGCTGTCCAGGATGGCGTCCTTGGCGCCGGAGAGCACCACCTCCCCCCGGTGGATGTAGGCGATGTAGTCGGCCACCTTCTCCAGGTCGGAGGTGATGTGGCTGGACATGAGGATGGCGTGGTCCCCGTCGCTGATGAAGCCCAGGAATTCATCCAGAATTTCGTCCCGGACTACCGGGTCCAGGCCGGCAGTGGCCTCGTCTAAAATCAGCAGCTTGGGGTGGTGGGCCAGGGCGGCGGACAGGGAGAGCTTCATCTTCATCCCCCGGGAGAACTCCTTGACCAGCTTCTTCTCCGGCAGGCCGAATTTGTCCAGGTAGGACCGGAACAGGTCTGCATCCCAGCTTTTGTAGGCCGGGGCCAAAATCTTGCCCACGTCCCGGGGGCGGAGGTTGTCGGAGAAAAAGCACTCGTCCAGCACAAAACCGATGTCCGCCTTGGCCAGCTGTTCCTCCCGGACGTTGTCATGGCCCAAAAGGGAGATCTCCCCCGCGTCCCGGCGGATGAGGTTTAAAATACACTTGATGGTGGTGGTCTTGCCTGCGCCGTTTTCTCCAATAAGACCCAGGATGGAGCCGCCAGGGAGGGTCAGATTGATATTTTTCAGGGCGAAGTCCCCGTAGGACTTACAGAGTCCGCTTATTTCAATACAATTCGTCATAAATATTCACCTTTATACAATATGTCAAGCATTTCGTGCAGCTCCTCCAGGGGAAAGGCGCCCTTTCGGGCCTCCTCTACCGCCTGGGACAGCTTTTCTTCCACCTTGCGCAGCTGGGCCTCCCGCAGCAGTTCCCGGTTCTGGGGGGCCACGAAGCAGCCCTTCCCCGGGACATTCTCCAGAAAACCGTCCCGCTCCAACTCCTCATAGGCCCGCTTGGTGGTGATCACCGAGATGCGAAGTTCCTTGGCCAAGAGCCGCATGGAGGGCAGGGCCTCGCCCGCCGCCAGGGCACCGGACATGATCTGCTCCTTCACCTGATCGGTGATCTGTTCATAGATGGGCTTTCCGCTGGCGTTACTCAATATAATGTCCATTTAGCCTGCCTTTCAACAGCGGGGGGAAAGTTTTGGATACTGGGTGTGCGCCAGTTCAGTGCCCCTCGGCTGTCATTTTGGATTTATCGTATATATACTATATATACAGTATAACACATTTTTTCCCTTTGTCAAGGGGGAGAATAAAAAAATTTTTTGTCCCATCTGGCCCTTCTCATCTTTCATAATAGACCCTGTGATGTTTTCTAGAGGGAAAAAGGTTCTTAAATATGTTCGAGGCCAGCAAAAGCTGGCCTCGAACACGAATTTATTCCAGAGGAAAGGTGACAACAGCGGTGAACAGGTCGGCCTCGGTGGTGACGGTGAGGGTTCCGCCGCAGGCCCTGGTGAAGGAGTCGGCGATGGAAAGACCCAAGCCGGAGCCGCCGTCAGTGCGGCTCTCGTCCCCCCGGACGAAGCGGGCGGTGTAGTCCGCCCCAGGTTTCAGTTCAGCGGCGGAGGTGTTGCGCACGCTGGCGCTGGCCTGCCCGCCCTCCACCGTCAGACTCAGGTAGACCCGGGAACCGGGCAGAGAGTATTTCAAGGCGTTGCCAATGAGGTTTTGAAAGACCCGGTACAGCCGGTCGCTGTCGGCGGTGATGGGCACCTCCCCCTCGGGGATGGCCGCCCGCAGGGCCAAGCCGCTGTCGTCGATGGCCTGGGCCATGTCGGCCAGGGTCTGGCGCAATAGCCGGGCGTAATCAAGACGTTCTAAAGTTACCGGGAGTTGTCCCGAGGCCGCCTTGCTCACCTCAAATACATCCTGTACCATGGCCTTGAGCCGCTGGGCCTTCTCCCCCATGATCTGGACGTACTCGCTGGCCGGGGGCTCCAGAGGTTCCTGGGAGAGTAGCTCGGTGTAGCTGATGATGGAGGTGAGGGGGGTCTTCAGGTCGTGGGACACGTTGGTCACCAGCTCCACCTTCATCCGCTCGCTGCGGGTGCGCTCCTCCACCGCCTGGTGCAGGCCCTGGCGGATGTGGTTCAAATGGTCGGCCAGCCCGGCCAAGTCGCTGTCTTTCTGTAAGGATAATTCACTTTCCAGTTCGCCCGCCCGAACGGCTGCGGCCTGGTCGGTCACCACGCCGAGATCAACCCACAGCCGGTGCAGCCGCCAGATAAAGACCGCACAGACCAGGAGCAGCAGGGCGGCGGGGGTGACAATAGCCCAGACGGCCTCCAGGGGCACGCCGCCCCGGTAGCTGGAGGCGTAGACCAGCAGATTCAGGTTGACCGCCCCCAGCAGGAGAACCGTCATCGCGGTGAGGCCGCACACCCGGCTCAGCCGCCTCTGGACGGGCTGGTCCAGCCCCCAGGCGGCCAGCATGGCGATTACCCCCCGTCTCCAGGGCTGCTTATTATACCGCCAGTCATTAAAAATCAGCAGGTACAACCCCCAGAAGAGGGCCAGCAGAGCCGGGATGTGGTCGGCCAGCTCCCGGAGGTACTCTTGCAGCAGCCAGCCGCCGTTCTCCGACAGGATGGCCATAGCCGTGCCGATGCCGCTGCTCTGCTCAACGGAGATGATCTGGGCATAGCCGTAGTCCTGGAGAATGGCGTCCCGTTCCTCGCTGGACATCTGGTCCAGCATCTCCCAGTCCAGCTCGAAGTCGCCGGGAACGGTGGCGGCGCTGGACTCCCCATAGGAGTAAGTGGGGGCGTAGGCGTAGGTCAGCTCCTGCCAGATATTCCCCAGGTACTCGGTCCGGGGGATACAGAAGAAGACCAGCAGCAGGGCGACAAGTATTTTTGCTTCAAACCAGCCCTTGCCCGTCCCACGGGCCAGGGCCATGTCCACCCGCTTTTTGTCCCTGCGCAGCAGGACATAGAGCAGGAATATCCCCGCGCCCAGGCCGGCGCGGACCATATGGCCGATGATGTTTACCCGGTGGGTCTCCAGGTTCCGCTTCATATAGTACAGCTCGTTGTATTCGTTCGACCCGGAGTTACCATAGTTGCCCTTGATGAAAATTTGTGGCTCGTCGATGACCGCCATGGTCACCTTCACCGTGCTCCCGGCCTCGTCCACGGTAAAGTTTTTGTAGCCGGGGACATACCACTGATAGGGATCATTGATGTTCTCAAAGCGGTAGTAGCCGTCGCCGTAGATATCCACCTCAACGCCGTCTTTCCAGGCGCGGACCTTCTCCCCGTCGAACTGCAGTAGGAAGCTGTAGCCCTCGGGGAGCTGGGCCGCCGTGGCGGCGGAGCTCAGTTCATCGCTGCTGTTGTATAGGGTTTCTCCTTTCCTATCAACGCAGTAGAGGACATTTTTGTCCTCCTTCAGCGCGCTGTGGATGGATTCGGCCTGGGTTTGTACCGGTACCAAACCGCCGACGGAGCTGCTGTACCTGTAGACCTGCCCCCCGCCCCCGGCCCCCATCATGATGAGCCGCTCCAGCCGGCGGGAGACAAAGTTCTGAAACTCCGTCGTGTCCCGCCAGTCTGAGGCGAAGCTGTCGGAGATCCACCGCCGGCTCCCGGAGGCGGTCAAGGCTGTGCCGAAGTACAAAGCCCCCTCCAGAAGCAGCGAAACCCCCAGCAGGAAGGCCAAGAAGCCCAAAACTGCTCTACTTTTTTTCCATTTTGTATCCAATGCCCCACACCACCTTCAAATAGTCTGGCTCACGAGGGTTGAGTTCGATCTTTTCCCGGATGCGCCGGATGTGGACCATCACCGTATTCTCAGAGGACCAGGCCTCCTCCCCCCACACCCGGCGGTAGATCTCCTCGGCGGGGAACACCCGGCCCAGGTTGCGCATGAGCAGGTCCACGATCCCCGTCTCGATGTTGGTCAGCTTCACCGCCTCCCCGTCAGCGGCGAGGGTACGGCTGTCTGGATCATAGGAGAGCCGGCCGTTGACAATCACGCCGGCAGGGGTGGCGTTCACGTCCCCCAGCCGGGTGTACCGCCGCAGCTGGCTGCGCACCCGGGCCACCAGTTCCTGTACCCCGAAAGGCTTTGTGACATAGTCGTCCGCCCCCATGGACAGACCCAACACCTTGTCGCTCTCCTCGCTCTTGGCCGACAGCACAATGATGGGCAGGTTGCGCCGCTCCCGGATGCGCAGTACGGCGGACAGGCCGTCCAGCCTGGGCATCATCACGTCCATGAGAATTAACCGCAGGTCGGGGTCCAGGGCCCTGTCCAACGCCTCCAGGCCGTCGTAGGCCCGGAGGACCCGGTAGCCCTCCTTCTCCAGGGCGGCGGCGATGGCCCCCACAATCTCCCGGTCATCATCTACCACCAAAATGCTCTCTTGGCCCATGGGACTTGCTCCTTCCTCGTTCGCTGTGGTCAGGATATCAAAAGTTTCTTACAAAGCCAGTGGAGTTTCTCTTACAGATTTCTTACATTTTACGCCGGATGTACCAAAAACGCAAGGGGAGGGCCCGGAGGGGGGCGGGCCGTGCCCCGCGCCCTGCCCAGCCCGCCCCACACGCCCCGCAGATGGGCGCCTGCCCTCCGCCAGCTGGTGTAATTTGAAAATAGGGACACGACTTGTGGCGCCCCACTGGACAACCGCCTCCATCTATGCTACAATACCGCTGACGAGTTCTGACCATCTCGTCCAAGCGCCGGAAAATTGATGAATCCGGCGTTCGTTCGGCGGCCGAGCCGCCGTTCTCTAAACAAAAAATGGAGGTTTTTTTATGCGTAAATTTACCCTTCGCGACCTGACCTTGGCCGCCCTCATTGCGGCGGTGTACGTGGTCCTCACCTTTGGCCTGCCCCTCCCGCCCTTCAGCGGGATTCAGCTGCGGGTGGCCGAGGCCATGACGGTGCTGCCCTTCCTGTTCCCCGCGGCTACGCCGGGGCTGGTTGTGGGCTGCTTCCTCGTCAACCTGTTTTCCCCCTACTCCCTGGACCTGGTATTTGGCACCCTGGCCACCCTGCTGGCCTGTCTGCTCACCCAGCGGGTGCCCAGCCGCTGGCTGGCCTCTGTGCCGCCAGTGTTGTGTAACGCCGTCATTGTGGGCGCGGAGATCGCCTGGTATGAGACGGGCTTCGGTCCCGGCTTCTGGCAGGCGTACGCTTTCAACGCCGTTACGGTAGGCGTGGGGGAGCTGATTGCCTGCGTGGTGCTGGGTCAGCTGCTGCTGTCCGCCCTGCCCAGGGTGCCCGCCCTGCGGCCCTTTATTCCAGAGCGCCGGCTGGCACAGATCTGAGACAAATAAGACCGCCCAAAGTTGGGCGGTCTTGCCATTACTCCTCGTTTTCCAGAAAATAGGACGCCTCCATGTCCGCCGTGGCCAGAGCAAAGGCCAGGGGGTACATCCGCAGAGCCTGGCCCACCGTGCGGCTGTCCTCTGAGCCGGAGAAGCCCATGTGCCAGCGGATGGCCATGGCCTCCTCCCGCGTGAGGCGGATAAAGCCATTGGTGATGTACACGCTCTTCTCCCCGTGGCCGTAGGGAAGAGGGTCGTCAAAGGTGTAGGAGGGGACCTTTTCCCACTTGCCGGTGGCGTCGTCCTTTACGTTGCGGAAGCCCCTCTTGTAGCACCCGATCTTGCAGAAGTCGTGGCACAGGGCCACAATGGCGATGGTCTCCGCGCTGTAGTCCAGGCCGTACAGCTCCTGCACCCGCTCCCGCTGGAGATAGTCCACCAGACAGTGGTAGACATTCAGGCTGTGCTCACACAGGCCGCCCTCGTAGGCCCCGTGGTAGCGGGCGGAGGCGGGAGCGGTGAAAAAGTCGCTCTTGTGCTCCAGGTAGTCCAACAGCTTGTCGGCCCCCTCCCGGGTGACGTTGGCTTTGAAAATTTCAATAAATTCCTCTTTGCAGGACATGGCAGTAGTCTCCTTCCTTCTCAGCTTGCCCCATCTTCAATACGGTACCGTAGAACCTCGGATTGCTATGTCTTTACATCATACCAGAAGAGCGGAGGGAAAAACAAGATGGTCTATGGAAAAATTCTGCCGGGTATCTTTCGTGCCCGGCCAAACCGTTTTATTGCCCATGTGGACATAGGCGGAAGGGTGGAGGTCTGCCATGTGAAGAATACCGGCCGGTGCCGGGAACTGCTGATTCCCGGGGCGAAGGTCTGGCTGGAGGAGTGCGGCAGCCCCACTCGGAAGACGAAATACGACCTGGTTGCCGTGGAAAAGATGGGGCCGGAGGGGACGCTGTTTATCAATATGGACGCCCAGGCCCCCAACCGAGTGTTTGGGGAGTGGGCGGCGGCGGGCGGATTGGGCTTTGTCCCCACCCTGCTGCGGCCGGAGACGACCTATGGGGACTCCCGGTTTGATTACTACTGGGAATTGTCTCAGGAGGGGGAAAACCGTCAGGGCTTTTGGGAGGTGAAGGGGGTCACGCTGGAGGAGGACCGTGTGGCCCGGTTTCCCGACGCCCCCACCCTGCGAGGGGTGAAGCACCTGGAAGGGCTGGCGCTGGCCCGTCAGGCCGGGTATGAAGCGGGTGTGTGCTTTATCGTCCAGATGGAGGGGATGGACTATGTAGAACCCAATGATACCGCCCACCCGGAGTTTGGCAGCGCCCTTCGACGGGCCGCTGGGGCTGGGGTGGAAGTGCTGGCGCTGGAGTGCCGGGCACAGCCGGGGAGTCTTGTGGTCGCAAGGAGTATCCCCGTAAAGCTGTAAAGGGGTATCTCTTCATATTTGGGGGTCGGCTGTGGCAGAATGCAAAAATTGTCAAGAAAAGCAGTTGACACCGCCGTGTCCATATGGCTATAATGAAAATGGAAAAATTTCGGGATATCTGTCAAATTGGTGTGGATGCGGCTTGCCGCGGAAGGGATTTGCCTTTATGGAGCTATTGGAGTTTTTGGGGCTGTTCGGCGGCCTGGCGCTGTTTCTCCATGGTATGCAGATGATGAGTTCGGGCCTGGAGGCTGCGGCCGGCAACCGGATGAAGTCATTTTTGGAGCGGCTGACCGCGAACCGCTTTATGGGCATTCTGGTGGGCGCCCTGATCACCGCGGCAGTTCAGTCCTCCTCCGCCACCACCGTGATGGTGGTGGGGTTTGTCAATGCCGGGATTATGAATCTGAACCAGGCGGTCTGGCTTATCATGGGCGCCAATGTAGGCAAGACCACCACAGGGCTGCTCATCGCTTTGGATGTGGGGGCGCTGGCCCCCATTGTCGCCTTTGTAGGCGTATTCATGATGGTCTTTTTGAAAAAGCCAAATTTACAGCATATTGGCCAGCTGTTGGCCGGCCTGGGGATTTTGTTTATCGGGATGGATATGATGAGCGCGGCTATGGAGCCGCTGCGGGAGGTCCCCGCCTTTGTCTCCATGATGGCCACCCTGTCCAACCCCTTCCTAGGAATTGCGTTTGGCGCGCTGTTTACCGCGCTGATCCAGTCGTCCGCGGCCTCTGTGGGCATTTTGCAGACCCTGGCCGCCGCCGGCGTGGTGGAGTTCTCTGGCGCGGTCTATGTTCTGTTTGGACAAAATATTGGCACCTGCATCACCGCCGTTATGGCCTCCTTCGGCACCAGCCGGGACGCCAAGCGGGCCACCTGTGTCCACCTGCTGTTTAATGTGATTGGCACCGTTATCTTTACCGTTGTGGTGATGGTGTTCCCGCTGACAGAGCTGATTGAGTCGATGGTGCCTGGCCCCATGGCACAGATTGCTGTGATGCATGTGATTTTCAATCTGGCCACCACGGTGCTGCTTGTCCCCTTTGGAAGCTCGCTGGCCAGACTGGCGGCCCGCATCCTTCCGGACGAGACGGCCCCCGTTCAGGAGAGCGAGCGAGGGATGCGGCTGGCCTATCTCACGCCTGTCACCGCTGGCGGCAAGGACGGCGGCCTGGGCGTGTCCGCCATCGTGGTGGACCAGCTGCGCAACGAACTGCGCCGGATGCTGGAGATGGCCCGCCAGAATGTGGACGCCAGCTTCAAGGCGGTGCTGGAAAAGGATGTGGCGCCGCTGGAGCGGGTAGAGAAGCGGGAGATGTACATAGATTATTTAAACAAGGAGATTTCTCGCTATATTTCTCGGCTGATTGCCATTGAGACCAATGAGCGGGGCTCTAAAATTGTCAGCTGTCTCTTTGCGATCTCCGGCAATATTGAGCGGATCGGAGACCACGCGGACAACCTGGCTGGTTACACCAAGATGTTGGTACAGGAGGACATTACCTTCTCGGAGTTTGCCCGGGAGGAGGTCCGGCAGATGCGGGATGTCTCGATTCGGGCTGTGTCCGCCCTGCTGTCTGGGGAGGCGGGCCGTCCGGAGTGGCTGACGCAGGTGGCCCAGCTGGAACAGAAAATTGACGATATGACGGCCGATTTCCGCCGGGATCAGCTGGTACGTATGCGGGATGGCACCTGTTCAGACGAGGCGTGCATCCTCTACTCGGAACTGCTGACGGATTTTGAACGGATCGGGGACCATGTGCTGAATATTGCGCAGGAGCTGACCAAGGCGAAAACGGCGCTGTGATGTCCTGAAGTGGCAGGGAGACATTGTGGAGGGCTCCCTTGGGCGCCCCCTTTCCAGGGGGTTAGTGTGCTGCCCTTGCCGCCCGGTTTTTCTTCTGTCGTGGGCGAGAGGCGTTCTTCCGCAGAGGGGAAAAGAGACCTGTATTCACAACCGCTGACCGGAGCGGGGCGGTTGTGAATACAGGTCTTTTGTGTTCACGCCAGAGGAGAGACGGCGGGAGACTGGATGTGGAATTTGTGAAAGCGGCGGCCTGTGTCAGACACCGCGGCCGGAATGCAGCGGCCCGGTGGGGATGTCGGGCACTGGGAGGGGTGACGGTCCCGTGGGAAGACGGGGCCGCCGCCTCTTATTTCATGTCCAGAAGGCTGGTGCGGCCCGGAGGCATCAAAGGGAGAAGAGCGACAGAAATTCCTGCACACTGCGGGTGTGGTATACGTAGGGGTTGTAGATAAGGGTCACATGGCTGGACAGGTCCAGTCCTTGGATGCGTTTGATATTCAGACCGGGGTAGTGGTTGGAAGTGACGGAGGAGAGGGGTAAAAAGGCGGCGGAAACCTTGCTGAGCGCAAGAGCGAGGCCGGCCGAATTGTCGTAGCATTTGCAGACAATGCAGGGGGTGATTTGATGTTCTGCGCAGGCGCTGTATAGAAAGCTGTCCAGCCCGCCGGAGCGGCTCTCGTCCAGGACACAGAGGGGCAGATCCTGAAGGTAGGTAATGTCCGGCGTTGGGTTGTCCGGCTGCCTGTCCAGCGCTTTATGGACAATGAGACACAGCGGGTCCTCCGGCAATGTCAAGTGGACAAACTCAGAGGAGCTTATAATACAGTTGCGCAGAAACAGGACATCAATCAGACCGTCTCGAAGATCTGACTCCAGCTCGTGAATAGTGCCCTGTATCATGGAGAAGGTACAGGAGGGGTATTGTGAGAGGAAAATTTGTATTTTTTCTGCCACAATGGGGAGCGTAGAGTAGCAGGCGCCGATTTTGATGTTTCCACACAGCTCCCCTGCCATCTCGCGGACATTTGTCTGGATATCCTCGATTTCTCGGAACAGGTGTGTGGTCTGCTGGTAGAGCAGGCGTCCGGCGTCGGTCAGCTGAATGCCCCTCTTGGAGCGAAAGAACAGCGTGGTGTCCAGGCTTTCCTCTAACATTTTAATTGCACGGCTGAGCGGCGGCTGTGCCATGTGCAGCTTTGCGGCCGCTTCTGTCATATTTTTGCACTCTGCGGCGGTGATAAAGTATTCCAGCTGCCTTAAATTCATATGGTTCCCCCCATGTAAAATGTGCGATTCCCTTTGCCCCATTATATCATACTTTTTAGGTATTTATAAAGAACAAAATTGATACTTTACAAGTTGGGACAAAAAGAGCTAATATATAGGGGAAGCGGAGACCAATTTTCTGGCATCTTGCCGAAAAAGGGGGAGGAGATAACAGTAGGACTGCCATCACTACCGTATTGCACAATTCAGAGAGGAGAGAAATCATGCTTACCACGATCTTTGTTGTACTGGTCATTTACTTTGTCGCTATGGTGGTCATTGGGTGGATGGGCCGCAAGCACTCTGAGACCTTTGACGGTTACTTGAGCATGGGGAAAAGCGGCGGTGTAATCCTGCTGGCTGGCGGCTACATCGGCGCGCACATTGGAAACGGCTTTGTGGTTGGAGGGGCCACAGACGGCGCTGCCGTGGGCATGGCGGGGTCAGTGTATGGCATCGCCTGCGGCGTGTCCTGTCTGATGATTGCCTTTCTGCTCAATGATTTTATCTACAAAAACAACTACTTTACCCTGGCCGACTACTATCGGGGCCGCTACAACAGCAAATTTCCAGGGCTGATTTACGACCTCAGCCAGACGCTGTCGGTAATCGGCGTGTTCGGCGGGCAGATTATGGCGGGAAAGGCCCTGTTTGAGGCCCTGGGCTTCAACGGCGCGATGGGCGCCATTTTCATGACGGTGGTCGTACTGCTCTACTCCCAGATGTCCGGCCTGTGGGGGGCCTACGCCACCTCTGTGGTTCAAACTGTGATTATCTTTTTCGGCCTGATCCTGACGACCGTCATCCTGGTCAGCCACGGGGCGGTGGAGACGGTACAGAGCGCGGTGGCCGCCGGCGCCGCAAACCCCAACTCGCTGAACTTCAAGGGGATGAATTTAGAGGCGCTGATCTTTATGACCGTGCCCCTGATGCTGGGCCAGGTCACCAACCAGAACAACTTCCTGCGCATTACCTCCGCTAAGAGCGCGAAAGCCTCGAAGATTGCCTGTATTGTCGCCTTTCTCGTCATTACGCCCATGGCCCTTATGCCCGCCTTCATCGGCTCCTACGGGGCCGCGGTCTATGGGGCCTCTGGGAGCAGCGCGTTTTTCACCGTTATTCTCAACGAGCTGCCCGCCATTGTGGCGGCGCTGATTATTGCGGCGGCCCTGGCGGCGGTGATGTCCACGATTGACGGCGGATTGATTATGCTGTCCGCCGTTCTGACCCGAGATATTTGGCAGATCATGCTGAATAAAAACCCCAATGAGAAGCAGCTGAAACGGATTACGTTGGGGATCAATGTGGGTTCCTCCGCCATTGCGCTGGTGCTGGCGCTGACAGTTGACAATATGCTCAGCCTGTTCAGCAGCTGCTATGCCTTCCTGGCCGCGGCCTGCTTCGTGCCCTTTGTGGGCGGCGCGCTATGGAAGGGCGGCACAACCAAGGGTGCGGTGTCCTCCTCGGTGGTGGGTATGCTCACCGTGGTGGCCATCTGGTGTGGCCTGAAGGTCCCAATGGCCGGCGTGTTTCCGATTCTTCCCGCCGCAGTAACGTATGTGGCAGTCAGCTTGTTCACCAAGGAGGAGCGTCCGGCAGCCGCGTGACCGGAGGCGATGGAGTGACTCAATAAAAAAGGAGGCTGCATGATGAGCAGAAAAGTGATTGATCTCTATTTGGATCTCCCCACCGACAACCTTTACCTCAACCGCTTGAGTATGTATTGCTTGGGAGATGGCCCCCACAGCCGGAACGGCTACCGCCGGTTTTTTCAGGGCAATGAGGCTAAGACGATAGGCCTTGACCTGGAGGAACTGGACAAGATTGTGGCCGAAAAAGGGGAAGAGGAGTTCAGGCGTGTGGTGTCTGAGCGGGCCAAGCAGTATGAGCTGACAATGGACCAGTTTATGGAAAAGCTGGATGTCCTTGGGGTGGAGTGGGGCTTTACCGGAGTGAACGACCGCAACAACCAGCGCACAGCGGAACTTGTGCGCCGGTACCCCACCCGCTTGAAGGGCGCGGCCTATATCGACCCGGCAAAGGGAATGGATGCCGTCCGGGAGTTGGAATATGCGGTTCGGGAACTGGGACTGTCTGCCCTGTATATTTCTCCCATTCGAATTGGAATGCAGGCCAACGACAAGCGGTGCTATCCGCTGTATGCAAAGGCGGCAGAGCTGGGCATTCCGGTGTTTATCTACTCCAATATGAACTTGATTACCCACCTGCCTATGGATATCGGGCATCCAAAGTATGTGGACGAGGTGGCGGGTTTCTTCCCGGAGCTGCGGATCATGCTGACGGTAGGGGGCTGGCCCTGGATTCCCGATGTGGTGGGGACCCTGGTCCGCCACAACAATGTCTACATGAATATGGAGATTATAGACCCCAACAAGCTGGCGATCCCGGGCAGCGGGTACGACATGCTGCTCTACGCCATTGAGCACAATTTCCCGGATAAGTTCACCTTTGCCTCTGACTGGGCCATGAATGGCATCCCGCTGGAGACCCTGATTCAACATGTGGAAGAGCTGCCCTTGAGCGATACAATCAAGGAGAATATCCTATATTACAACGCCAAACGATTTTTTGAGATGGAATAGATGGAAGGATTTGTTTGCCGATGAACAATTACAAAACCCTGTTTTCTCCGCTGACAGTGAAGTCGATGACCCTGAAAAACCGCATTGTCATGTCCCCCATCGGCAGTAATTTTGCCTTGAGCGACGGGCAGATGAGTCCGCAGCACATAGAATACTACCGGCTTCGGGCGGCAGGCGGGGTGGGACTGATTATTTTGGAAAATGTCTGCGTGGACTATCCGGCAGGCAGCAACGGGACCACTCAGCTGCGCCTGGACCATGACCGTTTTTTGCCGCCGCTGTGTACCTTTAATGAGACCATGCACCGCTATGGCTGCTGTACCTCGGTGCAGATCAATCATGGGGGGTGCACTGCGGTTCCGGCCCGAATTGGGACAGCGCCAGTGTCTGCCTCCCGTATCCCTCTTGCGGACGGCTCCTTCACGGAAGAACTGAGCGCGGATGAGCTCCGCCGCCTTGCCGTACAGTACGGCAGGGCGGCGGGCAGGGCCAAGACGGCGGGGTTTGACGCCATTGAAATCCATGCCGGCCATGGCTATTTGATCAACCAGTTTCTATCTCCAGTCTGGAACCACCGGAGTGATGAATTCGGCGGCAGCCTGGAAAACCGCACCCGATTCTGCCGCCTTGTCATTGACGAGGTGCGCAGAGCCGTGGGGGAGCAGTATCCGGTTATGCTGCGCATGAGCTTGGAAGAGTTTGTCCCAGAGGGCAACTGTCTGGAGGACTCCTTGCGGATGCTGGAACTGCTGCGGGATGGCGTGGATCTCATTGACGCCTCGGTTGGAGTGAAATACGCCATGGACGCGGCCCAGCAGGAGGACGGCTGGCGGAGCTTTGTGGCAAAGGCGGTAAAAGAACGGTTCGATATCCCCTGCGCCGTCATGGGCAATATCCGAGAACCCCAGATGGCGGAAGACATTCTGGCCCGGGGGGAAACGGACCTGATTGTCATTGGACGGGGATTGATTGCGGACCCCCAGTGGCCCAACAAGGCGCAGAGCGGTCAGGAGGCCTGCATTCGCCCCTGTATCTCCTGCAACATCGGGTGTGTGAGACACCGCCTGGAGTTGAACCGGCCGATCCGGTGCACGGTTAACCCCTCGATTGCCCAGGAGGAGTGGCATAAGCAGAACCGGGTGAAGAGACTGTGCAACGTTGTGGTAGTCGGCGGCGGTGTGAGCGGTCTGGAGGCCGCCTGTACCGCAGCCGAGACTGGCTGCCGCGTGACCCTGCTGGAGAAGGAGGCGGAGTTGGGCGGCTGGCTGCGCAAGATTTCAAAGGTGCCACGTAAGTTCCGGATGAAACGCCTGTTGGACTACATGCTGCAGCGGGCTCAGGGGTTGAAAAATCTGGTCTGCCTTACTGGAACAGAGGCGACCGCCGATCTAGTCGATGCCTTGAAACCCGATCTTGTAGTCTGGAGCGTCGGCTCTCGGCCGCTGCTGCCCCCGATTGCCGGGCTCCGGGAACAGCTTGCGGCACAGGACAGAAACGTGTTTGATGTGGAGGACTTTTTAGAAAATTTGGACTGGGAGGCAGAGATATCCGGAAAACGGATCGCCCTGGCTGGCGGAGGGGCGGTTGCCCTGGATATTGCGGAGTTTTTTGCGGAACAGAACAATCAGGTGTCTATTGTGGAACAGCTTCCAGAGCTGGGGATTGGATTGGACCAGTTCAACAGGCGGTATATTACAGACCTGCTGAGGGAAAAAAATGCGGAACTTTTCCTCTCCCACCGGCTGGAAGAAGTGAGAGATACCTCTTTCCTGATTGCTCGAGATGGTAAAACGGAGGCGCTGCCCTTCGACTACGGCTTTATCTGTTTGGGACTGCGGCCAAATGGGCAGCAGCCCGAACTGCAGCGGCACCTGGAGGAACAGAACATCCCCTTTGTCCCGATTGGGGATAGTAAGCGGGCCCGCCGCATGTTTGAAGGGATTGCAGAAGGGCGCGATGTGGTGGAGACACTGAAGCTCTGCGGATTTTATGGGGAAGTCCAGGCATAGTTGAAACAACGCGCCGTGTGAGCTGTGGGTCTGCTGCGGCATAGAGGGAAAAATCCTGGAAACCGCAAGTTTTACGGTGGTAGAGGAGTATTCACAACAACTTATCCATAACGCTGACAGGCAGAGTGCAAATCAAAACGAGTGAAAAGTGGTATGAACTTTTCACTCGTTTTTATTTATTCCCAGTCTGTTGTTATGTTCCTCCGGGAGAAAATAGCCTTGTGATTCCCGCCCCGCAGGGGGCGGGAACCCGAAAAAGAATTGGGACTTTATTGATTAGCTATTTCTGTAATTTGCATGGAATGATAAAACGGTTCTGGGATTTCCATCACTTTTGGCAAAACATTTTCTATACGTAAACTGTCGCGGGGAGGGCGCGCCGGAAAATCTGACCTGGGGTCAGGCCGGCTGCCCCGCCGCCCCCGGAGGTTTTTCCTGAATATGGTACATGCATTGGCTGTTTCCTCTTGACAAATACCTCTGGGACGGATAAGATTGACATGAGTAAACTGTTCCAAAAAAATGGAGAAATGAGGTTTTAATTATGGACAGATTGAAGGATAAAGTTGCGATTATCACCGGCTCCACCGGCGGCATTGGGGTGGGCATTGCGCGGCTTTACGCCGCCGAAGGCGCTCAAGTAATTGTATGCGGGCGCCGGGCGGAAAAGGGCCAGGGCGTTGTTGACACCATTACGGCAGAAGGGGGCAAGGCCAGCTTCCACGCTATGGATATCACAATTCCAGAAAGCATTGAGAAGCTGGTGGAGGACACGGTCAACACCTATGGACGCATCGATGTTTTGGTAAATAATGCGGCCAATGTGGGCTTGAAGGACGGCCGGGTGGATGAAGTCACGCTGGAGATGTGGGATGATATCTTTATCAGCGATATCCGGGGCCCCTTCTATGTGACAAAATGTGTGCTGCCCCATATGCGCAAGAACCCCCAGGGCGGCTCTATTGTGAACATTGGTTCCATGGCCGCCTGCGGCGGCGACCTGGGCGCCACCGCCTATGCCTGCGCAAAGGCGGGCGTAGACGCGCTGACTAAATCGGTGGCACTGCAATACGGCAAGGACAATATCCGCTGCAACTGTGTCCGCCCAGGACTGATCGTCACTCCGGACAACGAAGCCCGCATCCCCCAGGTGCTGAAGGACATTTTCCTGAGCAACATCATGGTCAACCGGTATGGATGCCCCGAGGATATTGGCCACGCCTGCGTCTATTTCGGTTCCGACGAGAGCGCCTATGTCAGCGGCCAGGTTATCACGGTGGACGGCGGCCTGAATTCTCACGTGCCCACCGTGGCGCAGTTCCGCGCCATTGATTCCCGCACCTGGTAAAAGGGCGGTTTTTGAACTGCTTAACAGCAGGAAAATCAGGACCCAAAGAGAGAAGCGCAGAGAACTTAGTCCCAATTCTTTTTCGTGTTCCCGCCCCCGCAGGGGGCGGGAACACGAGGCTATTTCCCCCGGAGGAACGCAAAAGCAAATTGGGAGAAACCTTATGGTGAGGACGGGCGCGGCTTCCTGCTGCGCCTGTCCTCTTATGACTGCTTGGGGAGGATCACCTTCTTTTGCTGAAAATTAATCTCTATCATTCTGCCAGGGCGTCCCGCCCCATCCATAATCTGTTTCCCCCGCTCCTCCGCATAGCCGCAGATGGCCAGCTTATCAATCATGCGGTACATAGATCTTAGGGATATTCCATAGATCAAGGACAGTTCGTTGACGGTAAACGTATTGCTCTTGTACCGCTCGATAATGAACTGGAGCTTTTGAATGGTATTGACGCTCAAACCGGTCTGCTGCGCGATGCACGCATACCACTCCTGGGGAGAATCCTGGATATTGGGTGGGTCGCGAAACAGCGGGCCAACAATATTCACCGAATCATACATCATATAGATACAGGAGGTGTTGTGGCCGCGCGCCTTTTGCAGCGCAATCTGGGCGTTACGCTGGATTTCACGCATGGAATTCCCATATCCAATTCCAGCACAGAGCCTACAGTGGTGAAACTGCGACATATCTTCCAGCAAGCTGATTTTTTTGTAGAAATTTGTCTCCCGCTCCAGTGCTGAGGTGCTGCTGATGATCAGGTAGTGGCCAAGGTTCAATTCCTCCACCGCGGCCTGCAGCTTTCGGGTAAAAAGAAAAATGGATTCTGCAATATGGAGTTTTTCCACGTTGAGCAGGTACTCATCTTTGCCGGCCATAGAACTGCGTTTTCCAATGACGTTAATGTCAAGAAGCGCAATGTCACTGGTCTCTTTTGTCCGCAGTAAATACTCCAGACGCAGTTTTTCATAGGCGATTCGCACGTTTTCTGATGTGGCGTTGATCATCATTGCTGGGATGCCCGCGTGACACAGCTTTTCATAGACTACTGATATACATGTCATACAGACAGAGACGTTATTTTCATTGTAGTTTTGCTTATGAAATAAGAAAGTATCTTCAATGACCTGCGGGGAGAGGGGATAGTTTTCATACCAAGAGTACACATAAATATCGGCCATGTTACGTCCAATTTCATGGTACATCTCATGGAGTTCTTTGTCTGCATACCCGTCAATGCTGATATGGAAAATATCATATTGGGCCAACTGGGCTTCGAGCAGGCTGCGCATCAGCGTGGTAATATCGCGTGGGACATAGCCCGTCACCTTGCGGAACACCAGATGATTGCAAAAAAAGAGATAGTCGTAATACCCGCCAAACAACACAATATCTACAGTGTCCTGCAGTTCCTCATAGTGCTGGATTTGCTGTTCGGATGCAATCTCAGAAAATTCCATTTTTCGGACTGTGATACTGCTGTCCAGTTGGGTTAGTATTTGTTCAATCATATGCAGCTTGAACGGGTGCCCGACCAGGCCAACCACCATAATATTTCCTCCATAGTACATTCATTAAGCCGGCGATTTGGACTTGTTGGAGATAGTATAACACAACCATGGGAATAAATAAAATGATATCTATGAATCAAAATAATACCGATGGTGAGGTTCAATGAATTGGTTCTGCGGCCGACTGCACCGGCTGTCTGCAAGGCCGCCGCAAATGATAACCCCGGCGCCGGAGGAGGGTGGACAGCACAGAAGGTACTGGAGATTGGATGCGGAAGCTGTGAGAAAATGTAGTGAAAGCCCTGCTGGTTGGGGTACACAGCAGGGCTTTCATACTGCATGGGGAAGATCAGAAAGAGGGAGAGGAGTTAGAAGGGGCCGTAGTTAATCAGCTGGGACACGGTAACAGCGGCAAAACCGATCAGAGTCCAGGAGATCAGAATGGGAACAACCCACTTCAGCCACTTGTCAAAGGGAACTTTGGCCACAGCCAGAGCGGCCATCAGAGGGCCGCAGGCGGGGGTCAGCAGATTGGTGACACCGTCGCCATAGTGGAAGGCTGTAACGGCAATCTGCCGGTTAATGCCCAGAATATCGGAGATGGGGACCATAATGGGCATTGTGGTTGCGGCTTGGGCGCTGCCGGATGGAATGACCAGGTTCAGCAGCCACTGGAACATGTACATGCCGTTGACGGCCAGCAATTTGGGCATCTCGCTTAACATGTTGGTACAGTAGTAGATGATGCTGTCCACAATCTGGCCCTCTTTGAGGATGACCAGAATACCGCCCGCTACACCGACAATTAACGCGCCACCTAAAATGTTCTTTGCGCCTTGAATAAATGTGTTTGCCAGCCGCGCGGGGGTCAGCCCGCCGATGATACCGGCCAGAATGCCAAAGGCAAGGAAGACCGCCGCCAGTTCGTCCAGATACCATTTGTACTGGTAGACGCCATAGATGACCAGACCAAAGGTGGAGAGCAGCAAGAGACCCAAAATTTTGTGAGTGGTGGTGATTTCTCCCATCTCATCCGGATCTGCCAGTTCATGCTCCAGATCAGTTCCATACATCAGGCTTTTGGTGGGATCGGCTTTTATTTTGGTGGCGTAGCGGTTGATGAAATAGGCGGTGACAGCAATTGTAATCACGCACCAGAATACGCGGTAGGCCAGACCGGAATACATGGGGAGTTCGGCGTAGCTCTGGGCGATCCCCACATTAAATGGGTTCATCAGACCGTTGATGTGCCCGGCGCGGATCCCGCAATAAGCCAGACCCATTGCGACCAGCTCGTCATACCCCATGGACTTGCACAGAGTCATGATGATGGGGATAAATACGATGACCTCTTCGGCCATGCCGATGGTGCCGGCCAGGATCGAAAGGACGATGATGATAATGGGAAAGATCAGCTTTTCTTTGCCAGCGCATTTTTTGATTGCCATACCGACCAAAGAGGTGGTAAAACCGGTGCTGTTCAATACCTCAAAGGCGCCCGCAATGATAAACACGAAGAAGATAATCTGCGCGTTGTTAATCAGGCCCTGAGAGACGGAACTAAATAGCTGCATGAGGCCGACAGGGGACTGTGCGACTAGATGAAATGAGGTGGGATCGACTACGGTTTTGCCGTTGATCTCGCTGACAACATAATCATAGAGGCCTGCGGGGATCACATAAGTAGCCAGCGCGGCAATGACAATCATGATGACAATGAGGACATAGGGATTCAGCAGATCTTTGATAAGACGAAACTTTTCTCTCTGTTTGCTCATACGTTACCTCCCAAACAACACATATCTCACTTGTGATTGACAAATACGGGCGAAGACCAGGCCCGATTTCCGTCCTTTAGGTAGACCCGCGCGTAGTAGATATTTAGGCCGTCCTCCGGCTGATTGTCCGACAGTTCGCACTCGAAATGGAATGGCTGGTTTGGCAAAAATTCCGGGAGATGAGGTTCGAGACTGAATTGAACCTTTCGGTTTTCTGCCCCTACAGAGAACTCCACGGGTTCCTGAGACAAATCGGACAGATTGACCGTCAAAGTGACCTGTTTACTGGCAAAGATAATCTGGCAGTGTTCTAAACTTGTTGGGACCACGTCTAAAATCATGCCGTCCTCATCCCCTGAGGTTTGAGAGTGGAAATTTACATATTGATTGCTCTGGTTTTGTATCCCCTCGCTGTCCCGGTCGATGGCGTAATTTTCCCCGTGGACCAGCCGGCCATTGCGGATAAAAACGCTGCCGTTCCATAGAACGCTCTTTTTGCGGAAACGGCTGCGCACACCGCTCCAGACAATTTTTACCCGCTTCACGTGCCGCTGTGTATCCACGGGATAGGGATAAAATGTCTTGAGACAGTTCAGGTCCCGATACAGTTCCACGCGGTCGACGGGGGCGGCACAGTCCACGCGGAGAGATAGCAGGGCGCTGCCTTCAGCGTCAATCTCCTCGCCCATCATATGACCGTTGACTTCAAAAGCCAGAATGGTTCTGCTGTTGGTGGAGGCGTAGCACCGGCGGGCCTGAAAGGCCTCCCAGATGCTCTCGCGGGTCAACTCTTTGGCGTAAACAGCGGTCAGACCGGAGACTACGTCAAAGGTGGCGCCGAAGTTGTCAGAATTCGTCCCTACTGGATAGGACAGACCGAGCCGGGAGGTGTGGTCGTCGCTGGTGGCGATAAAGCCCACTTTTATCTTGCGCCGGATGGCTTCGTCCTGGAACCAATCAAAAATGCCGTGGTGGGAATGGATCTCTATTACTTTCATGAGTTCGGGGTTGTAGTAATCAAAATTTGCGGCGCGGCCGCCTACATGGGGAATAGCCATCACGTCCTTACGGCCGTGAAAAGTGTCCCACAATTGCGTGATGGGGTAACAGTCGCTGCCGTCGTCATCTCGGCCATACCCAATGTAAGTGCGTCCGTCCTTATAAATCCACTGGCTGGTGCGATGGATTGAATCGTCATCCTTTAGAAAGTAAATGTTGTGGTCGCCGCCGGCGGCGGTGATACCGGACCACTCGTAGCCGAGGAAGGTGACGAATTGGCCGGGCGTATCCATCCGGTTCAGGGCGTTTTTGACGTTGTTCCAGTTCTGGTCGGACACCTCAAAGTCATTGCCCTGCCAGCCGGTAAAATCAAGCATCCCAATATTCCGCGCGAACCACAAAGAATCTTCCATAGACCCCAGGCCGCTGGCCTCCATGTTCTGGCCGTGCATGTCGCCCCAGAACAGTCGATATTCGAATGACTCCTTTGAAATACATACATTGCTGCTGACCGGAATGGCGTAGTATGGCTGGACGCCACTCAGACGATAGACGCCTTCCTTTCTGCAGATGGCGGCGACAGAACGGGAACCGCGATCCTCTGGGGTGAATCGAACGACCTGCTCGGCCAAGTCAAGACCCTCTGTCCGTTCCAGAACCACGGCGTCCTCAAAGTTCTCACAGGCATTGCCGTACATGTCTACTACGCGCAGCTTGACCAGAAATTCCTGGCCGCATTTGACTGTGCTGGGCAGAATTACCTCCACTTTGGCGGGGGAACCAGGGAGGATGGGCAAGAAAGTGATCGGATGTACTTCCTCATAGCGGTTGCAGTTGAACGGGTCTACCGCAACAATAATTCTATGACCTTTTTCTGACACGGTCTGGGTAAGCATACCAGGACTGCCCTGACTTGTGTCCCCCAAGATGACTCGAACGGTATCCCCCTGCTTTAAGCAGCCGTCTCGTATGCGGATTCGAATGGCGTTTTCATAGGGACGAATGCCGTCAGTCAGCTCAATTTCCAGCCGCACATGCGCGCTGCTGACGGCAGTCGTATAGCCGAGCTCTGTGGGCCTTGTGGTCTGGATTGGCTGCCAATCGGTTACCCCTTGACGCAGGATATAGATTGTCCCTCCGTCGTCAATTCCATAGACGCCCACTGTGTAGACCACCTGAATGGTGCCGGGCATGCCTACCATCAACGGTTCTCCCAAGACAGAACATTCGAACCTGCCTAGGTGCTCTGCATTACGACGCATAAGAACCTCCTTTTTGTTTCAGTGATTTTATTATAGGCCGGGGTAAATGTCATGAAAAGGACAATAATTTGGCAAAATATATAGACAGCTGCGGACTGCCTGATGAAAGGCAGCCCGCAGCTGTTTGGCATTTATGAAGCTGGGAGAGGGGGGATTGGGAGACATTAGACTTCTGCGGTCTGCTCGGACTTGTAGGTCATGAGGGATACCACAATCAACACCACCAGAGACAGCAGGGAGCTGGCAATGTCACTGGGAATGCCGAAGAAGGAAAATCCGCTCCAGCCCAGCGCCACAAAGATCAGGCCGCTGAACAGGCCGGCAAAGGCGCCCGCCTTGGTGGCCTTTTTCCACAGCAGGCCGGCGACCACAGGGGAAAACACGCCGGCGGTAAAGAGGGTGTAGGACGAGTTCAGCACCATCAGGACAGAGGGAATGGCCAGGGCGACCACGACGGAGATGACGCCAATGACCAGCGTCATTACACGGGAGATATTCAGCAGCTTTTTCTGCACAGCGGGGTCCTCCACATCGTCTTTACAGACATAGCGCACATACATATCATTTACGACATGGGAGGTAGCGGCGGTCAAGATGGAGTCGGCGGTGGATACAACAGCCGCGATGATGGCGGCCAGGGTGAAGCCGGAGAACACAGGGGGCAGCATGGTGCGGATGATGGTGGGCACCACCAGGGAGGAGACCTCCAAATCAGGGAAGAGGGCACGGCCAGCCATGCCTAGAACCACGGGGAAGAAGCAGATTACCAGCAGAATGATGCAGGCGAGAATGGCGGATTGATAGGCAGTCTTGGTGTTCTTGGCCGCAAAAAGCCGCTGATAGACGTCCTGCCCGATCAGTGTGTAGATAAACATGGGCAGGATCAGCCACAATACATAGGAGGGCTCGGTTCCAGCCAGCAGGCTGAAGTAGTTGTCCGGTACGTCGGCTGCCTGCAGCTGAGCGGCAATGGTGTCCCAGCCGCCGCTCTGGACCACCACAAAGAGGGTGGCAGCGATCAGGCCGACACCGGCGATGATGATTTGGATGAAGTCGGTTACAGTCACCGCCCACAGACCGCCAAAGGCGGTGAAGCCGATAAAGAACACGGCCACAATGATGGCGCAGGTGGTGGTGGACCCAATACCGAGGGAGGCCAGCACGCTGCCCGCCGAGGTGACCTGTCCGGCCAGGATGCCTACCAGGGCCAGCAGGGAGAGCAGGGTGGTGAGCAGACGGAGCAGGGGGCTGTTATAGCGGTTCTCCATGATTTCCGTCACGGTGCAGACCTTCATGCCCTCCATTTTCTTCAAAATCAGACAGACGGCCAGAATACCCACCGCGCCGGCCACAGGGCTCCAATAGGCGCTCATGCCGTTGTGGAAGGCCTCGCCGCCCACGCCGATGACATAGCCGCCGCCAAAGTAGGTGGCCACCAGGGTGAAGGTGGTCAACCCAACCCCCAGCCGCCGCCCGGCCAACAGATAGTCGTCAATGCTGTTGTTAAACTTATTGCAGTAGATGCCAACGCCGAAGATGGCGATCAGATACAGGGCAATAATGGCTAGTTCCATATTCTTCTCCTTTTCTCCATGCGGTTTGAGGTCTGTTAAAATTCCAGTTCGCCGGTCACTGCCTCCAAGATGTCGATGAGAGAGCAGTCCCGCACCCGGTCAAAAATGTACTCCATATCGGGGGAGAGGAAGCGGTCGTTGTCCACAAAGGGGATGGTCTGGCGCAGGAAGTCGCGGACTTTGGCGATGGCCGGGGAGGGCTCCAGAGGCTGGAGAAACTCCATGGCCTGTAGCGCCACATAAATTTCAATTGCGGTGACATACTGCAATTTCCGCACTGCGGCCCCGGCCTTTTTGGAGGCGTAGTATGCCATGGAAACGGGGTCCTCCTGGTTGGCACAGGTGGGGATGCTGTCAATGGTGGCAGGGACGGCCAGGTGTTTGATCTCGTTGACCAGGCCGGCAGCGGTGTACTGGGGGATCATAAAGCCGCTGTTCAACCCTGGATTGGACACCAGGAAGGCGGGCAGGCCGTCGTTCAGGTTGCGGTTGACCATTCGGTCAGCGCCCCGCTCTACCAGGTTGCCGGCAATGGCACAGGCCATGGCGATCATGTCGGCATGGGCGCCGACAAAGCTGCCGTCAAAGTTGCCGCACATCAGGGCTACGCCGTCATTCTCGCCCTCGGCAAATATCTCAGGATTGTCGCTGATGGAGTGCATCTCGTTTACAATGACCTCGTAGGCCTCCTTGATTAGCTTTTTGGCCGCGCCGTGGATGTGGGCCATGGAGCGCATCACATAGGCGTCCTGCACCTTGGCGTCAATATACTTGGCGGCAATTTCGCTGCCCTCCAGCATCCGGTTGAGGTTGCGGGCGGAGTTGGCCTGCTCCTCGTGGCGCTTGGCGCTGTGGATTCGGGGGTCCAAGGCCTTGGTGGTGCCCCGTAGCGCCTCATAGCACATGGCGCCTGCCAACTCTACGTTCTGCATGGTGGTGATGGACTCGTAGAGGGCCAGCAGGCCCAGAGCGGTGACTGTGATAGTGCCGTTGAGCATGGTCAGCCCCTCCTTATAGGAGAGGACCAGCGGCTTCAGCCCGTTGGCCTCCAGGACTGGAAGGGCGGGAACAGCCTGGCCGTCCTGAAAGATTTTTCCCTCTCCTATGTAGGCCATGACCAAGTGGGCCTCCACCCCCAGATACCCAACAGAGCCCTCACTGGGCGCAAAGGGGATCAGATCCCTGTTGAGCATCTGGCGAATGAGCTCCAGGGTTTCAAAGCGGATTCCGGAGTGTCCCTTCCCGGCGTTGAGAATGGTCATCAGCATCACCGCCCGGGCTTGGACCGGGTCAAGAGGCTCGCCCACTGCGCAGGCGTGGGTTCGGACAATATTTTCTTGCAGTTTGGTGGCGTCCTCGGGGGGAATGGTATAGCGCACGTTTTCGCCAAAGCCGGTGGTGACGCCGTAGATGATGCGGCCCTCCTCCAGGAATTTGTCCAACAACTTGCGGTTGGCGCGGACGACCTCCTCCATCTGAGGGGAGAACTCCAGCTTGGCCTTGAACTTTGCTACAGCGATGAACTCTTCCAAGGTTGGCATACAGTCGCTGAGAGTGACACTGGAGATGGTCCGGGCGGACCTGACAGACAGATTCATTGTTTCGATCTCCTTTCATATTCTGTCTCTGGGCGTTTCCCAATGACACTTTATTAAGCAGTTATTGTGCCAACTGTTCAGAATGTGGATTTTTTTAAAAATCGGCGGTGGTTTGGGCAGATCGCGGCAAAAATGACAAAATAAAGGGCAGTTAAAAAACTTTACCCCCCAATGGGGATGCAAAGTTTTTCAACTGCCAAATTTTTTTGCGCAAAGAAATTTTTACATTTGGAGGTCTGGCCCGGAGAATCAGGACAGACCGTATTTTTTTCGATAGTATTGAAAGCTCTGGCGGCTGATTTTCAGCAGTTCGGCCGTTCGGGTGGCGTTCTTTCCGCAGGCCTCGTAGGCCTGGGACAGAATCTGCTGTTCATAGATGCGGACCATGCCGTCCAGTCCCTTTTTAAACAGCAGTTCTGGATTGGTGCAGTCTGCGGCTGTCGGCGGTGCGGGCGTGGGCGGAAAGGTGTGGCGCAGAAAGTAGAGCGGGAAATCGTCTCGGCGCAGTATGCCCTGTTTGGCCGTGCTGATGGAACATTCCAAAATGTGAAACAGTTCGCGGACGTTGCCGGGCCAGCTGTACTGGCGCAGACTTTCCCAAAAATCGGGTTGAATCTGTTCGATGGGGCAGGTGAAATTGGAACTGCGCTCGCGGACGTAGTACCACACCAGCTCCTCCAGGTCCTCCATCCGCTCCCTGAGGGGCGGAATCTCAATCATGGCGGATGACAGGCGATAAAACAGGTCCCTGCGCAGCGTTCCAGCCTCCACCAGAGCAAAGACCTCCTGATTGCAGGCGGATAACACCCGGATATCCACACAGATATCCTTTGTGCTGCCCACCCGCTGGAGGGTGCCCTCCTCCAGCACCCGGAGCAACTTTGCCTGCATAGACAGACTCATGGAGTTGAGCTCGTCCAGAAACAGCGTCCCGTGGTTGGCCGCCTCAATCAGTCCCGGCTTATCGACACTGCCGGTAAAGGCGCCCTTTACTGTGCCGAACAGCATCCCCTCAATCAGCGATTCTGGAAAAGCCGCACAGTTTACCGCCACAAATTTTCCGTTTCTCTGGGAGCTGAGCGCATGAATGCCCTGGGCAAAGAGCTCCTTGCCTGTGCCGGTCTCCCCTTGAATGAGAACGTTGACGTTTTTCAGCGCCATCCGCCGGGCGGTGTCCACCGCCTCCCGCATCTGGGGGCTGGAGCCCACCAGATCGTCCAGGGTGTAGCGGGTGTTTTTCTCACCCAACAGGGCATTGGACAAGTGACTGGTGAGTACCCGCTGAATGTATTGCAGCTCGGGAAGCTGCCGGCGCAACATGGAGATGTCCCGCTCCAGCGTGACCGCCCCTAGGAGGGAGCCGTCCTCGCCAATCACGGGATAGGAGGCGTTGACTGTGGCGAGGTCCTTGCCCGAAGTGGACTTGTAACAGTCAAACCGGTTGCGCACCGGCATTTTGGTGCGCAGCGCGGTGAGTGTGGTGCTGAACGCCTCATCCACCAGAAACAGGTCCAGCAGGTGCTGTCCCTCCACCTGGTCCTCCTGGGGAATATCCAGCAGGTGCTTGGTGGCCCGATTGAAAAACTGGATGGAGCCGTCAGGTCCATAGAGCTGAATGCTGTCTGTCATAAGGTCCAACGCCGCCTCGGCCAGATACTCCTTTCGGGTCTCCAGGCGCAGCAGGAGACAGATTCCGCCCCGTGGCAACGATATCTGCTGTTCCTGAAAGCGGTGCTTGCCCAAGTGCCAGGTCCCGTTAGAACGCTCCACTTGCGGCAGCTCGTCCAGGGGCAGGCCGACCCACTTTGACAGCCCCTCCCTCAGTGCGGCGGACAGCGTTTCACTGTGGGTCTGTATCTGCTGGACCACAGAGTTTGCGTCCAATAGAAGTGAAATGTCGATCAATTCAGACATATTTTCCCCCTTTGCGCAATACTGATTTTTTGCCCGGTATGGCATATCCAAGGATGGAAAGTCGAGAAAACCTTCCTAGGTAAAAGAGAAGCCGCTTTTTCAACGTCCTTTTTCCATAGAAATACAGGACGACCTGTCGCGGTGCGACGGATTTTTTTCCGCCCAGCAGGAGACCAGCTCGCGGCACTGATAGAGCCAGTCCAGATAATTTTGTTCCCGCATCACGGCGCCGGACAAAACCAAATAGTCCCCCCGGGCAGCACCAGTCAGTGCGGTCAGATCCGCGTTTTTGTAGTAGCGATCCAGACGTTCTTTTAAGTAGCTGTGCTTTTGCGTCCGCTTTTCAATCTGCTTTTGAATAAGCCGCAGGTAATCTTCCTCTGTCAGCCACTGGGAATAGTAGGAGCGCAGGCGGAATACGTCCTTTGGCGTAGGTTCCAGAGGAGGGTCCTGCAGGAGCCACTGCATAAAATCCTCCTGTCCCGCGTCTGTGACCTCATAGAGCTTTTTTTCCATTCGTTCGCCTTGGGTCACGACGCTGAACTGGATCAGCCCCTCTTCTGTCAGCCGTTTGAGCTCGGGATAGATCTGGCTGTGTTTGGCGCTCCAGAAAGAGCCCAGTCCGGGACCAAAGGCCTTTGCGATATCGTAGCCGGTCACAGGGGCCTGCATCATCAGTCCGAGAATCGCGTATTTCAATGTCCGCATGGTTTATCATCCTCCAGTATAACTATAACACAAATATCTGAATCTTACCCTAGGGCAAGTTGTATAAAAAAACGAAGCAACTCTGTCAACTCCTCCAAATAACCGGTCAAAATAGACAAATGGAACCCGGGATTTTTAATACAGATAACGATTGACATGTAAATATTTACATACTATAATCTTTTTATTACGTTAAAGGAGAAAATTCAATGACACAGTATGACCCGCTTTTCTCCCCAGTCAAGATCGGAGACATGACACTGAAAAATCGGTTTGCCATGGCGCCCATGGGCCCCCTGGGTCTGGGAGACGCGCAGGGAGGCTTTAACCAGAGGGGGATTGACTACTACACCGCCCGGGCCAAGGGCGGCGCAGGGCTGATCTTTACCGGGGTTACCTTTGTAGACAACGAGATTGAGGAGCATGGGATGCCCAACTGTCCCAACTCCACTTACAACCCGGTCCAATTTGTGCGCACCTCCCGGGAGATGACGGAGCGGGTCCATGCCTACAACGCAAGGATTTTCTTGCAGATGTCCGGCGGCTTTGGCCGGGTAACGATCCCCACCAATCTGGGGGAGTTCCCCCCGGTGGCGCCCTCCCCGATTCAGCACCGCTGGCTGGATAAGACCTGTCGTGCACTGACGGTGGAGGAAATCCACACGCTGGTTCGCCGCTTTGGGGAAGGGGCCTATCACGCCAAGCGGGCCGGATTTGATGGGGTGGAGATTCACGCCGTCCACGAGGGCTATCTGATCGACCAATTCGCCATCTCCCTCTTTAACCGCCGAAGCGATGAGTATGGCGGCTGTCTGGAAAACCGGCTGCGCTTTGCTCGGGAGATTGTGGAGGAGATCAAGGCCCGCTGCGGACAGGATTTTCCGGTGATTCTGCGGTACAGCCCCAAGAGCTTCATCAAAGATCTGCGCGAGGGGGCGCTGCCCGGAGAGGTATTCGAGGAGAAGGGCCGGGACTTGAAGGAGGGGGTAGAGGCGGCCAGGCTGTTGGCCGCCTGGGGATATGATGCCCTGGATGTGGACGTGGGCTCCTACGACGCCTGGTGGTGGAGCCACCCCCCCATGTATCAGGAGAAAGGGCTGTATATGCCCTACGCAAAGCTGGTCAGAGAGGCGGTAGACATACCAGTCCTCTGCGCCGGCCGCATGGATGATCCAGACCGGGCGCTGTCCGCCCTGGTGGACGGTGTGTGCGACATTGTCAGCCTGGGGCGTCCTCTGCTGGCCGACCCGGAGTATGTCAACAAGCTGCGAGCCGGACAGACCGCCCAGATTCGACCCTGTATCTCCTGTCAGGAGGGGTGCATGGGGCGGATTCAGGAGTACTCCATGGTGAACTGCGCCGTGAATCCCCAGGCCGGACGGGAACGGGTGACCGCCTATAATCCGGTGCTCCGACCAAAACGGATTTTGGTCGCGGGGGGCGGGCCCGCCGGCATGGAGGCCGCCCGGGTGCTGGCCGAGCGGGGCCATTGGCCCGAACTCTTTGAGCGCAGCGACCGCCTGGGGGGAAATCTGCTGGCCGCCGGCGCGCCCCCCTTCAAGGAGGACGAATTGGCGCTGATCCGGTGGTATGGACGGGAGCTGAGACGCTTGAATGTCCCGGTCCACCTCAACACTGTGGTGGAACCGGAGCTGGCCGAGGCCGGCTATGACGCGGTAATTGTTGCCACCGGGTCCACAGCTAAGACCTTCTCTCTGGGAGAGGGGGCCCCGGTCTGTACCGCCTCCGACGTTCTCACCGGGCGGGCTGACTGCCGGGAGCGGGCTGTGGTGGTGGGGGGCGGCCTGGTAGGCTGTGAGACCGCTCTGTGGCTGGCTCAGAGCGGAAAGCGGGTGACCATCGTTGAGATGCTGGACCGGCTGATGGCGGTCAACCGACCGCTGTGCCACGCCAATAGCGAGATGCTGGAGCGGCTGATTCCCTTTCATGGGATCGAGGTCTATACCGACGCCTCAGTGAAATCCTGGGCCGGAGGCGAGCTCTTGATCGAGACTGCCGACGGGCCCCAGATGCTGCCCTGCGACACGGTGATTTTGTCCGTGGGCTTCCGGGAGGAGAACAGCCTTTACCACGCCCTGGAGGCGCGGGTACCCGAACTCTACCTGTTGGGTGACGCCCGAAAGGTGGCCAACATCATGTATGCCGTTTGGGACGCCTTTGAGGTGGCCAACCATATATGAAGCATTAGAGGGAAAAAGTGAAGGGGAGGGAGGCCGTGGGGGCATAAAAATTGGCGTGCGTATAGCGGTATCTGAAGTTCTGTACAGCGTTACGACTATGTAAAAGGAAGGTGAAGATATGTCAACGATACTTACAAATCCTGTCATTCTTGCCACTACAATTCTGGTGGTGCTGTGCCTGCTGAAGGTGAATGTATTCCTCTCCATCATCATTGCATCTCTTTGCTGCGCCCTTTTGGGCGGGGCCACCCTTGTGGAGGGGATTGAGGTGTTTTACACCAACATGGGCAATGACAACCGTATGGTCCTGTTCCTGCTGCTCCTGGGTGTGCTGGCGGCTACGATGCAGTACAACAACGTGGGCGAGGTGCTGGCGCCCCGGGTGGCAAAGCTGGTGGGCAAAAAGGTCTGGCTGTTTCCCATTGTTTTAACGCTGTTTGGCATCATGGTGGAGACCTTTGTGCTGATTGGCGTTTCCTTCCTGCTGGTTATTGTCCCCCCGCTGCTGCGGCTGCTCACAGACTATAAAGTGGACAGAAGGCTGCTGGTTATCACGACTTGCTGCGGCCTGCAGATTGGTTACTGCTGCTTCCCGGTGGGCTATGGCGCGGGGTTTATGGGGATTGTGCAGGGCGCTCTGGCTGACAACGGCTTAGAGGTGAGCATTGACCAGATCTGGCGCGCGAACTTGGTCATTGGCGGGGCTATGGTGGTTGCCATTATCCTGGCTATGATTCGATATCGAAAGCCCAGGGACTATCAGTCGGCTGAGGGTGAGAACAAACTGATAGAGGCCGAACTGGCCGCCGCCAAGGAGCTGCCCCCCATTGAGTTTCGCCATATCGCCTGCCTGATTTCCGGCCTGTCGGTGGTGGTGGTCCAGGTGACCACCAAGTCCATGCCCCTGGCCGCCCTGGTGATGATCGTGATGCTGGTGGTGACTGGCGCAATCAAGCCGAGGGACTTTGAGACCGTATTTATGAAAGGCATTATGACCAGTTCCTATGTCTGTCTGGTGCTGATGGCAGCCGTCGCCTTTGCCGCAACCGCAAAGACCTATGGAGACCTGGACAATCTGATTGCAGCCAGCGGCGCCCTCATCGGCGGAAATAAGATTTTTGGCGCGTTTCTTATGCTGTTCCTGGGTTTGTTCATTACGATGGGCATCGGTTCCGCCTTCAGCACCGTCCCCATTGTCGCCACAGTTCTGGTCCCCCTCGGGCTGTCGCTGAAGATGAGTCCCGCCCTGATTATTATACTGGTGGCCGCGTCGGGCGCCCTGGGCGATTCGGGTTCTCCCTCCTCCAACCAGGCCCTGATCCCCACCGCCGCCTTCAATATTGACGGTCAGCACGATCACATTAGAGATTCCTGTATCCCCTCGTTCCTCTTTGTCAATATTCCGCTGTTTGTCATCTGCACCTTTGCGGCGCTGTTCCTGTAACACAGCCCGAGATAAGAGGGCGCGCGGTCAATAAAAATATTTGGAGGAATTTTGATGATACATGATGAAATCCCCCTTTGGGGGCTGACCGATCGCAGTTCCATTCCAGAGATTATGGAAAAGAGTTTTCAATTTCTGCGGCAGCAGGGGGGCCGGGTCAGTATTTCCACACTGAAACATGGTCTTCCAGAGAATCGGATTATCTCGTTGCAGCGGCTGTCCGACGGCGAACTCTATTTTATGACCTCCCGGGGAAAGCCGTTCTACCGCCAGCTGCAGGAACAGCCCCACGTTGCCATTGCCTCCCTGCTGGACGACACCCACCACTGCATCAGAATCAGGGCGGCTGTGGAGGAATGCACCGACCCTGCCGTCTATCGGGACTACGCCGAGAAAAATCCGGGTACGATGAAGATGTATCGCTATAATACCGACCTGATTGTGTTGTTCAGGTTGGCCCGGGGCACCGGGGAGATTCTGCACCTCTACCGGGACGACATGATTCGTCGGCTCCGCTTCGGCTTCGGCGGGGAGCGGCCGGAGGAGCTGACCTATTTCATCACGGAGCGCTGCACTGGCTGCGGAAGCTGCTTTGACCACTGCGCCGAGCACTCGATCTACCGCAGTGAGGACGGAAAATACCACATCCGAAGTATGGACTGCGACGACTGCGGTATTTGTTACACCAAATGTCCCCTTGCAGGAACCGCCCTGATCAACCGGATGGAGGAAAACAGAAGCTGACCGCGGGGTAGCCCCTATGGCAATTGGCGGCCGCTTTCTGCCAATACAACCAAAACGGCGGGACGTTTACCGCCATGCCTTCCCAATTTTTCGGAACATTCAAGGAGAATTTCTGGAAAAATTGTGTTGGTATGGCAAGTAAATTTCCCGCCGTTGAATATATTTCTAAGGCTGGTGGGGCGTCCACAGTCTCTCCCCATGGCCCGCTTGTAAAGGAAGGCATTTGCAGGCATTTATTTCAAAAATTGTTTGATATAGCTCCCAAACGATTTTACAAATCCTTCGCCGATTGTGTTCGGATTATAGATCAGCATAATCTGAGCGGGAAAAACCGGATCTTTGAAAGGCACGGATACAATGTTCGGATATTTTGGAATGAGATTTTTTGAAACAAAATCAAAGTTCAGGCCGACAAAATGATTGTGGTCACAGAGCTCAAACATGACATTTGTTTCTCCCACAAACTTAATCTGTGAATCGTGATTTTTTTGATGAACCAGGGGAATAAAATATTCAAAGTCCATTTTATTCATGCATAAAACCATGTTCTCATGTGTTAAATCGTCGATGGAAATAAACTTTTTTGTTGAAAGCGGATTCGTTTGGGGGATGAGACACACGCGTTGAAATTCTTTTACCACATAGGTATTTAAGCCCTTCCCTGCTTGGTATCCGGCCTCAATCATGATATCCAGTTCGCCTGAAATCAACTTTTCCCTCGCCTGTACAGTCAAGTAATCAGAAATTTCCACAGCATATTCCCCGCTGGAAAACGTCTTGAAAAATTGTCGTACAGCTCTATCCGGAAAAAGATAGATGGAGCTGGGGAAAATGTTCATCTTGATGGTTTTTTCTGTGGGGAAATTGATTTTTTCTGAGAGCTTTTGCTGAAAACGATCTAGCTGCGTTAAAATTGGCAGGATTTCGTTATATACAAATTTCCCATATTCCGTTAAATAGACGCCATGTTTTGAACGAACGAATAAAAGGACCCCTAGTTCTTTCTCCAGCATAGAGACAGACTTGCTCAATGCCTGACGAGAAATATAGGCGTCCTCGGCTGCTTTTGCAAAACTCCCTTTCTCACAGACCAGAATAAAGTTACGGAGATTTTCAATTTGTTTCGTAATCATAAAGAATTTCCCTCGTTCCGAACATGCCCAACTCTTTCCAATATATTATACCATGTTATATTTATTTACGAAACCCATTTTTTAAACGAAGGTTTTGGCGTCGCCTTATACAGGATGCCAAGGAGATATCATTTCGGGTTTGAGTGAATCTGTAACAGGAAATAAGAGACGTGGATACCCGCAGCAGGGTACCACGTTTTTTTAATTGGCCGGCGGGGGAAACAGACGCCGCTCTGCACGTATCTGCAAATTTTGATTGCGGATGTAGAGAAATAACTGCTTTTCTTAAATCCTATTTTGTTGTACATTGCTAACAAAGGAATGGTGTCTGAGAATAAATTATATGTGGAATATGAGGATAAACGAAGGGGGATAGGACCGCGGTCCCAACTTAACGAAAGGGGACACCAAAACCGCATTCATAAAGTACAGCAGAAAGGACTTTGTATGATGAGGAAACCTGTTTTTATATCCGGTGCAGAGGCTGCAGAGATGATTCAAGACAACAGTACGATTCTTCCAGTGAGTATGACGTTGGTTTCAGCGGCTGAGACCATACTAAAAGAGATTGAGCGGCGTTTTTTGGAAACGGGAAGCCCTAGAGGACTGACGATTCTCCATTCGTGCGGACAGAGTGATCGGGATAGAGGTATCCAACATTTTGCCCATGAGCATATGATTGCGCGCGTTGTTGGAGGACATTGGGGCCTTCAGCCGAAAATGATGGAACTAATTGCAAATAACAGAGTGTTGGCATATTGTTTTCCGCAAGGTCAGTTCGCGCAGTTATTTCGCAGTATGGCCGGCGGTGAACCCGGTAAGATTACAAAAGTGGGACTGGGGACTTTTATTGACCCCCGAATCGACGGCGGAAAAATGAATGAGGTGACGAAAAATGCCCCAAATCTGGTAGAGACGATAGAGATAAACGGCGAGCTGTACATGTGGTATAAACCGATTCCGATTGATTATTGTATTATTCGGGGGACATATATTGATGAACTTGGCAATCTCTCCACAGAGGAAGAGGCGATGTCGCTGGAGGTTTGGGGCGCTGTAATGGCATGTAAAAAGTATGGGGGGAGTGTGATTGCGCAGGCGAAATATAAAGTAAAATCTGGGTCTATCCACTGTAAACAGGTCACGGTTCCTGGCGTTTTCATTGATGCGGCAGTAATCTGCCCCAATCCAGAGGAGGATCACCGTCAGACCCACAGTTTTATCTTCGACCCGGCGTATTGCGGCAATATTAAAAAGCCGGGAGAAAAAAGCGATACACTGGCCATGTCCCTGAGAAAAGTGATTGGTCGTCGTGCGCTGTGTGAGTTACACACAGATGATATTTTAAATGTAGGGACTGGAATTCCCAATGATGTGGTGGGCCCCATTCTGGCGGAGGAGTCCTTGGAAGAGGAGGTAACCATAACGGTCGAATCTGGCGTCTATGGCGGGATCCCGATGGGTGGTGTGGACTTTGGCATCGCAAAAAATCAATTTGCGCTGGTCCGACACGATGACCAATTTGATTTCTACAATGGCGCTGGTGTGGATGTAACATTTATGGGGGCTGGAGAAGTGGATGCCTCCGGCAATGTAAACGCGACGAAACTCGGCGCATCAAAGCCAACAGGCGCCGGAGGTTTTATTGACATCACCACGAATGCAAAACATGTGGTGTTTTGTTCCTCCTTCACTGGGGGCGGCTTGAATTGCAGCTTTGAGGACGGAAAACTACATATTAACCAAGAGGGACACATTATTAAATTTGTAAATCAGCTGCAACAGATTTCTTATAACGGAAAGAATGCAGTGACCAAAGGCCAAAAGATGCACTATGTCACTGAACGCGCTGTATTCGAACTGAGGCCGGAGGGACTCACTTTAATAGAAATCGCGCCCGGAGTCGATTTACAAGAAAATATTTTGAATAGGATGGAATTTGCCCCTGCAATCAGTACCGGCTTGAAGGAAATGAATCCAGCTATTTTTCAGGAATCCGGACCCTTTGGCTTGAAAGAAATAATCTGCGGCCATATATAGGCGCTGCTAGCTGCGGTTCCATATTCAAACAAGTCCTCGTCCAACACAGGTCTTTTCACTTTTAAGAAGCTGGTTCAATGTATCCAGAAACAGGGTAACTATATTTTAGGAGGGATATCACATGAAAGATTTGCAGAACAAGGTTTCCATTGTCACGGGCGCGGGCCGTGGCTTAGGCCGCGGTATTGCGCTTAAGTTGGCCGAACATGGCTGTAAAGTCATTGCGGCCGACATGACTCCTGCGGATGAAACCGTGGAGTTGATTCGACAGGCTGGAGGCGAAGCGACTTCCTTCGTGGTAGATATTAGTCAGCGTGACGAAGTGAAGCAGCTTATGGAATTTACAGTTCAGACCTATGGTACCCTGGACATTCTGGTAAACAATGCCGGCGTCAACCGTGACGGAATGATACACAAGATGACGCCTGAAAATTGGAAATTGGTACTGGACATTAATCTGACTGGAACTTTTTATTGCACGCAAGGCGCGCTGAACATTATGCGGGAAAAAAACTATGGCCGCATCATCAATATCTCCTCTGGCAGCTGGCTGGGCAACATTGGGCAGGCAAATTATGCCGCCTCCAAAGCTGGTGTGGTTGGCTTAACCAAAACGGCCGCCCGCGAGAATGCGAAAAAAGGTATTACCTGTAACGCTATTTGCCCAGGATTTATCGAAACGGATATGACGCTGAAATTAAAAGAAGTCAACGGCGGGGAGGCTTGGGACAGTATGTTGAGTCGTATTCCTATGGGCTGTGCGGGGAAACCGGAAGATGTTGGAAGTTTGGTTGCATTTTTGGCATCGGATGAGGCTTCTTATATGACATCTGAGGTGATAAATGTTGGCGGCGGT
>CAPGBJ010000063.1 GCA_948616425.1 uncultured Oscillospiraceae bacterium | reverse complement strand
TTCCTGTTCTCCCATGTAGAGAGTAAGAAACGCCGCTTCTGCGTCGTATTCAGTTTTTAGTACAATACCCTGCTTGTCCGTCGCTCGAAAAACCTTGATTTTCCAGTGTTTTCAAAAGTATCGTTATCTAACGTCAGCTTTTGACAGGCCGGATTTTCAGAGAATGATTGATGACATTGAGGACGGGAAAATCAACTGCGTTGTTACGAAGGATTTATCCCGCTTAGGCAGAAACTACATTCTGACCGGCCAGTACACGGAAATCTACTTTCCCAGCAAAGGCGTCCGCTATATCGCTGTCAATGACAATGTGGACACCATCAACGGAGAGAATGAGCTTGCCCCATTCCTCAACATTCTGAATGAAATGCACGCCCGCCAGACCAGCAAAAAGGTAAAGGCGGCCATGCGGACACGGTTCGCAAATGGCGCACACTATGGAGCCTATGCTCCGCTTGGCTATGTCAAAGACCCAGATAAGAAAGGCCATCTTCTGATTGACCCGGAAACAAGGTGGATTATCGAAAAGATTTTTGACCTTGCCGTTCATGGCCGGGGAGCCGCCAGCATTACACGGATTTTGGTCGAAGAAAAAGTACCTACTCCCGGCTGGCTGAATTTCCAGAGATACGGCACTTTCGCAAATATCTATGCCGGAGCGCCGGAGGAAAAAGCCTATGCGTGGACGATAGCGCAGGTGAAAAGTATTCTGAAAGAGGAAACCTATATCGGACACAGCGTCCACAATAAGCAGACCAACATTTCATTCAAAAACAAGAAGAAAGTACGCAAGCCAAAAGAGGAATGGTATCGTGTGGAGAACACCCACGAAGCGATTATTTCCGAAGATGTGTTCCGTCAAGTACAGGAGCAGATTTGCAACAGGCGCAGACGGCAGAAGAACGGCACAACACAGATATTTTCCGGGCTGGTAAAATGTGCGGACTGCGGCTGGTCGCTGGCCTATGGTATGAACAGCCAGAACAAAAATCCCTATGCCCACTACCATTGTAGCAAGTACGGGCAAGGATTGCACCAGTGTTCCATGCACTATATCCGCTATGATGTGCTTTACGCCTATGTCCTTTCCCGTCTGCAATACTGGTCTGTGCTGGCACAGCAGGATGGGGACAAACTTCTGAAACGGCTACTTAACGCCAGCGACAAGGAACGCAATACTGCAAGGAAGCGGCAGACAGCCGAACTGAAAAAGGCGGAAAAGCGCAAAGCAGAAGTAGACACCCTGTTTGCAAAAATGTATGAGGACTGGTCTGCCGGACGCATTACAGAATACAATTTCAATATGCTGTCCGAAAAGTATCAGGGCGAACAGCGAGAATTGGACGTAAAAATTGAACGGCTTCACGAAGCGATGGAGACCGCCGCCCAGACAGCGGTTGACGCTGAAAAGTGGATAGGTCTGATGAAACAGTATGTCAATCCCACAGAATTGACGGCTGAACTTCTGAATACGCTGATTGAAAAAATCCTTGTCCATGAAGCGGTCAAAAGTGAGGACGGAAGCCGGGAACAGGAAGTGGAAATCTTCTACCGCTTTATCGGCAAAATCGAATGACACATCTTGAGATACCCAACAATATCTTTAACTAAGGGAAACGGGACAGTTCTTTCCAGAAATGTATTGTACTCCTACACAATAATAGGGCGGTTTTTTACAAAATCACTTGCAATAAAAAGCGTACTCCGTTATAATAGAAAATTATCATCCATTGACGGGGGCAACGCATACCCCGGCTGCCGTCGGCCTCAAAAGCTGGATTTCTTCTTTGTCAATGAGTGATACTGTCGATTAGGCCGCACAGGTCCAAACGATACAGGAGAGTGTTTACATTGAAATACGATTTTACCACAATTGAGAAAAAATGGCAGACCCGCTGGAAGGACGAGAATACCTTCGCCTGCAAAAATGGCGACCCCCGGCCAAAATTTTTCGGTTTGGTGGAGTTCCCCTACCCCTCCGGTGCGGGCCTCCATGTGGGCCACCCCCGCCCCTACACCGCTATGGACGTCATCGCCCGCAAGAAGCGGATGGATGGGTATAACGTCCTGTTCCCCATCGGCTACGACGCCTTTGGCCTCCCCACTGAGAACTTCGCCATCAAGAACCACGTCCACCCCGCCGAAGTTACGAAGCAGAACATCGAGAATTTTACCCGGCAGCTGCACATGCTGGGCTACTCCTTCGACTGGGACCGGTGCGTGAATACCACCAGCCCCAATTATTACAAATGGACCCAGTGGATTTTTCTCCAGCACTACAAGCACGGCTTGGCCTATAAGACCACCATGCCGGTGAACTGGTGTACCTCCTGTAAGTGTGTACTGGCCAACGAAGAGGTGGTAGAGGGAGTCTGTGAGCGGTGCGGCGCCCCCGTGGTCCGCAAGGAGAAAAGCCAATGGATGCTGAAAATCACCGCCTACGCGCAGAAACTCATTGACGGGCTGGACACGGTGGACTTCATCGACCGGGTGAAGACCCAGCAGCGCAACTGGATTGGCCGATCTACCGGCGCAGAGGTCACCTTTAAGGCCACTACCGGGGATGATATTGTGGTCTTTACCACCCGCCCTGACACCCTCTTCGGCGCCACCTATATGGTCGTCTCCCCTGAACATCGCTTTGTAAAGGAGTGGAAGGACAAGCTGTCCAACTGGGATGAGGTGGCCACCTATGTGGAGGCGGCGGGCCGAAAGTCCGACTTCGAGCGCACCGAGCTGTCTGCCGACAAGGAGAAGACAGGTGTAATGCTCCAGGGCGTGAGAGCCATCAACCCTGTGAACGGCCGAGAGATCCCCATCTTCATCTCCGACTATGTGCTGGCCTCCTACGGCACCGGAGCCATCATGGCTGTCCCCGCCCACGATACCCGCGACTGGGCCTTCGCCAAGAAATTCGGCTGCGAGATCATTGAGGTGGTCTCCGGCGGCGAGGACGTACAGAAGGAGGCTTTCACCGCCAAGGACGACACCGGTATTATGGTCAACTCTGACTTCCTGGATGGCATGACGGTGAAGGACGCCATTCCCGCCATCACCAAATGGCTGGAAGAGAAAGGGATCGGCCACGAACAGGTGAACTACAAGCTCCGGGACTGGGTCTTCTCCCGCCAGCGGTACTGGGGCGAGCCCATCCCCATGGTGTGGTGCGATAAGTGTGGCTGGGTGCCCCTGCCCGAGGATCAGCTGCCCTTGCTGCTGCCCGCAGTGAAATCCTACGAACCCACCGACGACGGCGAGTCCCCTCTGTCCAAGATAACCGATTGGGTGAACACCACCTGCCCCTGCTGCGGCGGAAGCGCCAAGCGGGAGACCGACACCATGCCCCAGTGGGCGGGGTCCAGCTGGTATTTCCTGCGGTATATGGACCCCCACAACAATCAGGCCCTGGCCTCAAAAGAGGCGTTGGACTACTGGGGCCAGGTGGACTGGTACAACGGCGGCATGGAGCACACCACGCTGCATCTGCTCTACTCCCGGTTTTGGAATAACTTCCTTCACGATATTGGGGTCATCCCCCACGCAGAACCCTACGCCAAGCGCACCAGCCACGGCATGATTCTGGGCAAGAACCCCCACTACGTGGGCAACGTGGACACCGAGAAAGAAAAGCAGGCCCTCATCGACAAATACGGCAGCCAGGCCCTGCGCCCCTCCGTGAAGATGTCCAAATCCCTGGGCAACGTGGTCAACCCCGACGATGTAATTCGGGACTACGGCGCGGACACCATGCGGTTATATATCATGTTTATTGGCGACTTTGAAAAGACCGCCACTTGGTCTGACGAGTCGGTTCGAGGCTGTAAGAAGTTCCTGGACCGGGTGTGGAATCTCAGCGAGAAGTTGAAGGAGGGCGATTGTTCTCCAGAGAATGAGCTAGCGGTCCATCGGGCTATTAAAAAAGTGTCCGACGACATTGAGGCTATGAAATTCAACACCGCCATTGCCGCACTGATGTCCTTAGTCAATGACTTCTATACCAAAGGGGCCACTAAGGGCGACTACAAACAGCTACTGCTGATGCTGTCCCCCTTCGCTCCCCACCTGTGTGAGGAGCTATGGGAGATAAACGGCTACGGCGGGCAGGTGTGCCTCCAGCCCTGGCCGGAATATGACGAGAGCAAAACGGTAGCTGCCACCGCTAAGATGGCCGTTCAGGTGGGTGGCAAGGTAAAGGCCAACATTGTGGTGGATGCCGGCGCCTCTGACGAAGAGGTGGTGGCCGCCGCTCTGGCTGAACCCAAGATTGCCAAACTGGCCGAAGGGATGGAATTGGTAAAATCTATCGTGGTCAAGGGTAAGCTGATCAGCCTGATTTTCAAGCCCAAGGCATAAAGGGTCTTGCTTCCCCTGTGCGCAATGTCTGACAGCGGATTCCCGCTGTTGTCTGGCGTGGCAACAACAGTTGTAGGACTAGCCACTTTGTCAAAGAGCGACTTGCAAACAACTCAACAACATTCACGAGCTATTTACAAATCTTCTCTTGACAGATGCCCCAAAAGGCAATATAATGGTAATGTTAAAGCCATAAATATGGCCCTACGTGAGCGGGAGACACCCCGCCGCGCGCGGAGGGAGGGAAATATAAATGTCGGAAGTCCGTGTGAGAGAGAACGAGTCTCTGGAGAGTGCTCTGAAACGCTTTAAGCGCAGCTGTGCCAAATCCGGAGTGCTGGCCGAGGTCCGGAAGCGTGAGCACTACGAGAGCCCCAGTGTTAAGCGCCGCAAGAAGTCTGAGGCTGCCCGCAAAAATCGTAAGAAATTCTACTAATAAAAAATCGGAACGCTGACAGCGTTCCGATTTTTTTATACCTGTATTCGTTCAATGCCATCTACAGCGGCCTGAACCATCCCCTCAATATCCAAAGGCCGCTCCGCAGCCTCCAATTCCTCCAGACTGGGACGCAACCGGGGATGCCGCGGGGTAAAGACAGTACAGCAATCCTCGTAGGGAAGGATAGATGTCTCAAAGGTTCCGATTTTTCGAGAAATCTTTACAATATCTTCCTTATCCATCCCCACCACCGGACGGAGAACAGGTAGGGACGCCACTGCCCCCGTAACAGTCATAGCCTCCATGGTCTGGCTGGCCACCTGACCTAGGCACTCACCGGTGACCAAAGCTTTTGCCCCACATCGGCGTGCCACCTGTTCCGAGATCCGCACCATAAACCGACGCATCACTAGCGTGAACAGTTCCTGCGGGCAAACGCGGCGCAGTTCCTCCTGAATCGCAGTGAACGGGACCACATGAACCGTGAGTCGTCCACACCACGGCGTGAGCAGTCGGGCCAGTTCCAGCACCTTTTCCTTGGCCTCGTTTGAGGTATATGGGTAGGAGAAAAAGTGGACCATCTCCAGGGCCACGCCTCGCTTGGCAATCATCCAGGAGGCCACCGGGGAGTCAATCCCTCCAGACAGCAGGGAAACTGCCCGACCATTGATACCCACAGGCAATCCTCCGGCCCCCGGTTCTGGATCGGCGTGGACAAAGGCGGCGTAGTCCCGGATTTCAATATGAACAGTAAGCTCCGGATGGTGGACATCCACCTTCAAATTTGGATACAGCTCATCCAGCTCGCCCCCTACATACTGGCTGAGTTGGATCGAGGTCATCGGGAAGGACTTGTCCGCCCGCTTGGTCTCTACCTTGAAGGTACTCGCCATGGACAGCTTATCATCCAGGTAGTCCCGTGCTGCCGACAAAATCGCGTCTTTATCCTTCTCACAGGCCCGTGCTCGGGACAGGCCCACAACTCCAAAGACATGGGTAAGCGCCTCCCAGGCCCCATCCATGTCACACTCCTCGGTCATAGGCTCCACATAGGTCGTTGACTGACGGGTATACACCCGGAACTGCCCTAAATTGTTCAGGCGGCGGTAGATATTAGCCTGAAGTTTATCCTCAAAGCTATGGCGGTTTAGTCCCTTTAAGACCAGCTCCCCTAGTTTCAGGAGAATCATTTCATTCATCAATATCCCCTCTTTTCATGGATCAAACTGCGCAGGGCAGGGGCCTCCCCTGCCCTACGTCTCTTTCCGCTCCCAATCTGGGACGGCTTTGGCCTGTTCATACAGCCGAACATAGCTCTGATGTCGAGACTGGGGGATGTCCCCCGCTTTTACCGCCTCCAACACAGCACAGCCCTTCTCCTTCAGATGGGCACAATCCAAAAACTGGCATTTACCCAAATAAGGTTTGAACTCTCGGAAACTATGCTGCAGCTCCTCCTTTCGGGCCAGTTCCATCCTGTCCACATCAAAGGAGGAAAAACCTGGCGTATCCGCTGCCAACGCCCCACAGGATAGTCGAAACAGTTCAACATGGCGCGTGGTATGCCGGCCTCGACTCAACTTATCGCTAATTTCACCCGTTGCCAGATGAAATCCTTCCTCCAGGGCATTCAAAATACTGGATTTCCCCACGCCCGAGTTGCCAGTGAAGGCACATACTTTTCCAGCGATGGCCTGGCGCAGTCTGTCGATCCCCTCCCCAGTCTCGGCGCTCAACCGCAGGGTGAGAAAGCCCGCCTTTTCGTAGGTCTGGATCAACGCTTCTCCTGGCTCTAAGTCACATTTGTTGACACAGATTAGGGCCTCACAGCCCCGGCTGGCGGCAATCGAAGTCACTCGATCAATCAAAAAGGGGTCGGTAGTGGGCACAGCCTGGGAGGCCACCACCACCAGTAAGTCGATGTTAGCCACCGCGGGGCGGTAAAATTCATTCTTTCGAGGCAAGATCTCATCCAGGGCACCGCTGTGATTCTCCAGAGGGGTAAATCGTACCTGGTCCCCCACCAGAGGGGTAAGCCGACTGTATCGGTGCTTCCCTCTGGCTCGGCAGGTCCAGACAGACTGCCCATCATCCACATAATAGAAGCCACTGAGGGCCTTTAAAATGATACCCTCTCTCATGGGGCACTGAAGTCCACAGGAATCGTACGATAGAGCACGCCGTTCACATAGACAGCCAGCTCTTTGCTCCCTGTTCCAGTCACAACAACATCCACCCAAGGTTCCATTGTGACGTCATAGTTCTCGTTGAACACCTGCTCACTGTCCATGAGTACCCGCACATTGACCATACCCTCAAATTCGGACAAATCCAACGTCACAGTCTTTGTCACCTGCTCAGGTGCAGGAGGATCTACAACAGGAGGCGGCTGGGTAGCGGGGTCGGGTCCCAGGCTGATTACCAGGTTCACTACAGTGCCCTCGGTGACGTCTGTGTTAGCCAAGGGATATTGGCTGATCACCTTGCCCTCTGGCACTGTGTCGTCATGGAGAGGCTCAATCCTGCCCTCCTCCAGCTTAGAGTTACTAATGATAGCCTTTGCCGTAGCCTCTGCCTTGCCCACCAGATCGGGCATGGGGAAGGGCGCATCTTCAGGCCCCAGGCTGACAACCATCTGTACCTCAGTACCTGGGGGCAGTTCCAGGCCTTTCAGCGGTGTGTAGGAAATAATATGTCCCTTCTCTATGGTCTCATGGTTTGCATATTGAGGGGGAATCACCGGTTTCAGCCCCTCCCGCTGAAGCAGCGCACAAGCGGCGGTATACTCCATCTCGTCAATATCTGGCATTTTAACGATCTCCGGGCCGCCGCTGATGGTAACCGTAATCTCGGTGACCGTCTCTCCCACCTCTCGGTCCGCCTTAGGATCCTGATCAATGATGGTGCCAGGGTCGGAATCATCTGTGACAGTGTCCCCCTGGATCAGCCTAAAACGGCCCAGCAAATCTGCGTTGTCTTTTACTTCCTCATAGACCTCTCCTATCAAATCAGGAACCGGATAGGTCATGGGAGGTTTTAGCAGACTAGAAAAAACCGTATTAATTAAGAAGTAAGCCACAACACCCACAAAGAGCAGCACAGCTACAACCGCCAACACCACAGGCCAAAATGACCCCTGGCGGGGCAGATCGTCCAAATCCTCTTCTTCGTCCTCATACCGTCGGCTCCGGTGTGGAACATACTCCTCCTCCTGTCGGCGGCTCCGGCGGGGGGTACGCTCTTCCTGCCGATGCTCTGCACTGGAGCGTCCAGAGGTGGAATAAGTGTGACGAATCTGGGTGCGGTCCTCGTCCAACTCCTCCTCTGGGTCAAATTCAGAGGAGCTGTAGTCGAAGTTGATATTCGGGTTCTTCCGAAACTCCTCCAGATCAGCCAGCATATCATCAGCAGATAAATAACGGTTGTCTGGGTTAGGGGCCATCGCTTTCATGGTGATAGCCTCCAGAGCCTCAGGAATCGAGGATTCCAACTCCCGGGGGGACAGGGGAATGGAGTTAATGTGCTGAATGGCCACCGATACAGGAGTATCCCCCTCAAAGGGCAGGCGGCCGGTCAGCATCTCGTAGAGGACTACGCCAGCCGAGTACAGGTCGGAGCGGTTATCAATATGGCTGCCCCGTGCCTGCTCTGGAGAGATATAATGCACAGATCCTAAAGCCTCCTGCGTCAAAGTACTGTGCCCGCCAGAGGCCACCCGGGCAATGCCAAAGTCAGCCACCTTCACACTGCCGTCACGAAGAACCATCACATTGTGGGGCTTAATATCCCGGTGGATAATCCCCCGACTGTGGGCATGTCCCAGTGCCTTGGTAATCTGAGTAATGAAATGGAGGGCCTCCCGCCAGTTCAGCTTATTGCCCTTTCTCTGCATGTACTGCTTCAATGTAATGCCGTCAATTAACTCCATAACAATATATTCCAGCTCAGAGGAACGGCTCACATCGTACACCGCTACAATATTGGGGTGAGACAACATGGCAACAGCCTGGGACTCATCATGAAACCGGCGGCGAAACTCTGCATCCTGAGACAGATCCTCCCGAAGGATCTTGATTGCCACCAGCCGATTCAGACGGTGGCACCGAGCCTTGTACACCTTAGCCATACCGCCAGTGCCCACCAGCTCTAAAATCTCATATCTGTTATCGAGTAATTTACCGATGTATTGATCCATGGTAAATATCCTCCTTATCTTTCATCCTATCAAGCAGGGATCAATCCCCGCTTTCCTCCTGCCATATCAGCAATTTCAAAGCAAACAGCAAGCCGTCGCTTGACAAGCTGTATGAATCGCACTATATGGCATTACCGCTTCACCAGTACCGCTGTCACGTTGTCCGGCGCCCCTCGGCTGAGGGCAATGTCCAGCAGACGCTGGCAGCAGTCCCTCTCAGCGCCCCCGTGAATCACCTCATAGAGCATCTCTTGCTCATTGACCACATTACTCAATCCATCGCTGCACAGCAGCAAATAATCCCCCTCCGCCAAAGGCTGGCGGAAGCAGTCCGCCATAAGGATAGGCTCCGCCCCCAGCGCACGGGTAATCAAATTTTTGTGGGGATGGGTCCGGGCCTGCTCCCGGGTCAGCTCCCCCCGCTCTACCAGGTCCTCCACTAGGGAGTGATCCCGAGTGACCAGAACAATCCCCTCGGAGTTAATGTGATAGGCCCGGCTGTCCCCTTCATTGAGGATAACCGCTTCCGCCCCGCCTGCCAGAGCCGCCACAATCGTCGTACCCATTCCGGCACAGTCCTCATCTTGAATAGAACGGCGAAAAATTGCCTGGTTAGCCACAGAGGCAGCATGGGCCATCTGCTCTTCCTCCGGGTCTTCAGAGCTAGCCTTTATAAAATATTCCATAAACAGCTCCACAGCCATGGTGCTGGCCACATTACCCGCTCGGGCGCCGCCCATACCGTCACACACCAGAGCAATTACGCGTCCATCCTCTAGCACTCTCGCCGCATAGGCATCTTGATTTTGTTGGCGCACTGCTCCACGGTCGGTTATTCCCCATACCTGCATCGCGTTCAACCTCATTTCCTGCTTTGTGTCGTTTCTATATAGGGGCCGTCCAAAAACAGCTCACCCTCAAGGGCCCTCCCGCTTCATCGCCTTGCGGCGCAGCTGACCGCAGGAGGCATCAATGTCGCCCCCTAGTCTCCGCCGGACCGTCACAGTAATCCCCTGTCTCTCCAGCCGCTTCTGAAACGCGGACACTCGGCGGCTGGGCTTGAGCGGACTCTCCTCCACCTCGTTCAGAGGAATCAGGTTGACATGGGCCGAAGTCCCTCTCAATCGCCTTGCCAGCAGATCAGCCTGCCAGTCGGCGTCATTTACCCCGTCAATCATAGCGTATTCATAGGAGATACGTCGTCCCGTTCGGTTAAAATATCGCCGACAGGTCTCCAATAATTTCTCCACGCCTACGCCCCTGTTCACCGGCATAATCTGGGAGCGGGTCTCGTCATCTGGGGCATGGAGGGAGACCGATAACGTTAATTGTAACCCATACTGGGCCAGTTTGTCAATTTTCTCCGTTAAACCGCAAGTAGACAATGAGATATGCCGCATTCCAATATTCAGTCCCTCTGGATGATTTACCAGGGTGAGGAACCGCAAAACTGTATCAAAATTGTCCAGCGGTTCCCCGATTCCCATCAAAACAATATTGGAAACGGGAGCCCCGCTGTCAATTTGAGTAAAAAGCACCTGATCCAACATTTCCGCCGCAGTTAAGTCCCGCACCTTCCCCGCAATGGTGGAGGCGCAGAACGCGCACCCCATCCGGCAGCCCACCTGACAGGAGATGCACACCGTATTGCCATGCTGGTAACGCATAAGCACCGACTCCACACAGTTGCCGTCTGCCAGCCGCCACAGGTACTTAATGGTACCGTCCTGCCGGGATTCCTGCTTGCGGGCCACTGTTGGAGGTGTGAGCAGGGCGGTCTCTGACAATCTCTGCCGCAAAGCCTTGGATAGGTTAGTCATCTCCTCAAAGGAGGTAACTCCCTGATAAAACCACTTAAAGATCTGCTTGGCGCGGAAGGGTGGTTCTCCCAGTTCCTTGAGCCAAACCGACATCTCCTCGGGAGTCATAGATTTTATGTCAATGATAAAGCTCACTCCCCTCTGCGCAATTTACAGATGAAGAATCCGTCTGTCCCCTGGCGGTGAGGCCAGAGGGTAAGCATCCCCATTCGAGCGTCTCCAACACACTCGGGCACACGGAACCCCTCCGCCTGAAAGCCCGGGTGATCCGCCAGAAAGTCCAGAGCCACCCCTTCATTCTCCCGGTACAGGAGGGTACAGGTGGAGTAGACCAGCACCCCGCCAGGTTTTACATACCGGGCCGCGTTGTCCAGAATGGCCCGCTGGACCCGGGGCAGGTCCTTCAAAGGCTCCGGGTCCTTATAGCGAATGTCCGGCTTTTTCCGGATGACCCCCAGGCCAGAGCAGGGGGCATCCACCAACACCCTATCGAAAGCCTTTTCCCACTCAGGGCGGAACACCTTCCCATCGGCGGTCATGGGCACAATATTACGTAAACCAAGCCGGTCAGCTCCGGCCTGAATCAGTTTCTTCTTGTGGGGGTGGAGGTCGCAGGAGACCACCTCTCCCCCGCCCTCCATCTGAATGGCGCTGGCAAAACTCTTGCCGCCCGGGGCGGCACAGCAGTCCAGCACCCGCATCCCCGGTTTGGGATCCAGGGCCAGGGCGGACAGCTTACTGGCCGGGTCCTGGACGTAAAACAGGCCGTCACGGAAGGCGGCCAACCGCTCCAGATTTCCCGTCTTAGACAGAATCAGGCAATCCGCCAGCCAGGGGTGGGGCTGGGCCGTGACCCCCTCCCTCTCCATCGCCTCCGCCAGCCCCTCCACCGTGATTCTGGTGGTGTTGGCCATGGCGGTGATGGGGGCCTGGCTGTTGTTGGCGGCCAGCAGTCTGGCCGTCTCCTCGCTGCCCAGGGCGGTGAGGAACTCATTCACCAGCCATTCCGGGTGGGAGTAGAGGGTGGACAGGTAACTGACCGGGTCGGCCTGGGGGATGGTGGGCAGACTGCCCAGATTCCGCTCCAGATTGCGCAAGATACCGTTGACCATCCCCGCCGCCCGGGGATTTTTGCAGTGCTTCCGGGTCAGCTCCACCGAGGTGTTCACCGCCGCGCTGTGGGGAACCTTGTCCAAAAAGAGCATCTGGTAGACCCCCAGCCGCAGGGCTTCCACCACCCGGCCCTCCATCCGCTTCAGGGGCAGGTTGGAGAAGTGGGACAGATAGAAGTCCAGCAGCAGCCGGTTTTGCAGCACACCGAAGCACAGCTGGGTGGCCAGTGCCCCGTCCCGGCTGTCCAGCCTGGCGGAGGCCAGCCGCTTTTTCAGAATGGCGTCCGACCATCCCCCCTGCCGCTGGCAATCGTTCAGCGCCAGCAGCGATACCTCACGGGCGTCCATACTTCTCACCTGCCTTTCCCCTTCTTTTCTTTTAAAAAAGAAAAGAAGCAAAAGAAAACTCCAGAAAAACTTCGTTTTTCTCAGCAAATCACAAGGGCTTTTTTCCTCTGAGCTGAAAAACGTTTCTGACTGATAAGCCTCAATCACTGCCTTTAAATCCCCAGACAAAGGATCACATCCTCATGTGTAACAGCCACTACCCAATCCATGGTCCCGTTAAACAGATATGCGTCAATATCCTCCCAGGGCTCCAACTGCCCTACATAGTCCACCACCGAGCCAAAGCTGGCGGCGTACAGCGTACGGATTCGCTCCGAATAGAAAAACAGCTTTTCGTCCCTGGAGATTCCCAGCTGCGCGATCTCTCCAGTGGGAAGACAACGTAGCTCGTACTGTGGAAGAAAAGAGTTCCACATCAGTCCCACCTGTCTCAGCCGTTTTCGGTCCACATAGCGGTTCTGGAAGCGTTCGATGAACCACGGAGCACTTAAAACGCGGTCGTAGCCGGTAAAATCATACATGCCATCACACCTGGATCGGATTCCCCGCCAGGTAGGCGGCGACGGACATTCTCTTCTTGCCGGGGGCCTGGAGCTCCAGAATGCGCAGGACTTGGCCGTCGCCGCAGGCCACGTCGATTCCCCCCCAGGCGGCGGCAATCACAGTGCCAGGGCGGGCGTCGGTATGCTGCTCCACCACCTGGGCCCCCCACAGCTTGATGGGCTCGCCGGTGATTGCTGTGGTAGAAGCCCCCGGCCAGGGGTACAGGCCCCGGATCTGGTTAAAAATCTCCTGGGCGCTCCTGGTCCAGTCCACCGGCGACATTGCCTTGGAGAGCATGGGGGCCTGGGTGGCCTGGGCGTGGTCCTGAGGGGTGTAGGTGGCTGTCCCGGCCTGAATTTGGGCCACAGCCTCCACCGCCAGCTCCCCTCCCAGCTGGGCCAGACGGTCATAGAGGGCGGCGGCGTCCTCCGTCTTCCCGATTTTGACCGCCTGCTGGAGAAGGATGTCCCCCGCGTCCATATCGCGGACCATGCGCTGAATGGTGACGCCAGTTACCCGCTCCCCGCTGAGGATAGCCCAGTTGATGGGGGCGGAGCCCCGGTACTTGGGCAGGAGGGAGGAGTGGACGTTGATGCACCCCTTGGGGGGCAGGGCAAGAATCTCATCGGGGAGGAAGCGACCATAGGCCGCCACCACAATCAGCTCCGGGGCCAGCTCTTTCAATATGGCCAGAGCGGTCCCGTCCCGCAGAGTCTCGGGCTGATAGACGGGGATGCCGCGGGCCATAGCCCGCTCCTTCACCGGGGTGGGTTGGAGCTTATTGTGGTGCCGGCCCACCGGCTTATCCGGCTGGCTGAACACACCTAACAACTGATGTCCGGCCTCCGCCAGCCCCTCCAGCGAGGGGACAGCAAAGGCTGGGGTGCCCATAAAGACAATCCTCATCTTCTTCTCCTTCCCCGCCCCTCCCGCTTCGGCTGGTTTGTTTGATTTTCCTCCTTGGCCAAGATCTCGTCCAACTCCTCAGCAGTGTAGAGTCGGTCGGTCAATTCATCGTACATATGGCCGTCTAGATGGGCCAGCTCATGACAAAAACAGCGGGCGGTCATCTCCTCCCCCTCTGTCTCAAACCAGTTTCCATCCCGGTCCTGGGCCCTCACTCTCACCCAGTTAGGCCGGCTTACTTTACCCCACATGCCAGGCAGGGACAGGCAGCCCTCCCAGCCCACCTGTTCCCCCTCCTGGGCAATAATCTCCGGGTTGATCAGCTCCACCATGCTCTCATCTTCCAGTACCACAACGGCCGCCCGGCGGAGGATGCCCACCTGAGGGGCCGCCAGCCCCATCCCGCCGGCCTCTTCCAGTGTCTCCTTTAAATCGTCCAACAGATCGGCTAGCCTGTCGTCAAACCGAGTCACCGGGTGACAAATCTTGCTCAGCGCAGAATCTCCCTGGGTTAAAATTGTCCTGATTGCCATACTTCCTTCTCCTTTGGGTTTTTTCTCTCTGCTTTTCTTTCCTGAAAGAAAAGCAGCAAAAGAAAACTCGATTCCCTTACCCGTTATAGGGGTCCACATCGGCATAGACAGAGACCCCTTTATTCTCCTTGTCCCTGTGCGCCGCCTGAAGGAGGTAGGCTAACAGAGATCTAAACTCCTTCCCCGGCTGCCCGGTGAGGGTAAGACGATAGCGATAGCGGTTGTTTACCTTGGTTATGGCCGCAGGGGCAGGGCCAAGCAGCTGCCATTGGCCAGGAATTTTGGGCAGATCCTGCTCCAAGGTACGGCGCAATCGCGCACAGCACCGCAGGACCGCCCCCTCCTCCAAGCCGGAAGCGGTGATTACCACATGCTGGGCAAAGGGAGGGTCATTCCTCAGCCGGCGCAGCTCAATCTCCCGTTCATAGAAGCTGTCATAGTCCTGACGGGCGGCACAACGGATCACATCGTTGTCTGGAGTAAAAGTCTGGATTACCGCTCGGCCCCGCTTTCCTCCTCGGCCGGCCCGGCCCACCACCTGGGTCAGAAGGGAGAAGGTCCGCTCCCCCGCCCGGAAATCGTCCACATAGAGGGATTGATCGGGGGCTACCACCCCCACCAGGGTGACATTTTCAAAGTCCAACCCCTTGGCCACCATCTGAGTCCCCACTAGGATAGGTACCCGCTCCTTTTGAAAACGGCCCAGCAGTTCCTCATGCGGGTGCGCGGTAGAGATGGTATCCGTATCCATCCGCATGACCTCTGCCCAGGGAAACCGCTCCTGCAGCTCTGCCTGAACCTGTTGGGTCCCAATTCCTACAAAGTTCATCAGTCCCCCACAGGAGGGACACACGGGCGGCAGAGGCCGGGAATAGCCACAGTAGTGGCACATCAACCGGTTGTTTGCCGAATGGTAGGTCAGCTTCACGGAACAGCGGGGACACTCAGGCACTTGGCCGCACTCACCACAGGATACCATTCGGTTGGCCCCTCGGCGGTTCAGGAACAAAATTGCCTGCTCTCCTCGTTTTAAATTCTCCTCCAGTTCCCCTCTCAAGACCGAACTGACGGGCGAGGCATTGCCCCGGCGCAGCTCTTCCTTTAAATCCACAAGGATAACCTGGGGCAGCGGCTGTTGATTGTATCGATTTTTCAGCCGAAGCAGCCTCATTTGGCCTACTTGCGCCTGATACATGCTCTCTATAGAAGGGGTTGCCGAACCCAACACCAGTAAGGCATTATTCTGTACACAGCGGTATTTTGCCACATCCCGGGCGTGGTAGCGGGGAACATTTTCTGATTTATAGCTGGCCTCCTGCTCCTCGTCCAGAATGATGAGGCCCACATGTTTTAAAGGAGCAAAAACAGCCGACCGGGTGCCAATCACCAATTGAGCCTCTCCCCGGCTGGCCCGTTTCCACTCGTCATATCGTTCCCCTGCACGAAGGGAACTGTGGAGCACTGCCACACGCTCTCCAAAATGAGCGGCAAATATTCTCA
>CAPGBJ010000062.1 GCA_948616425.1 uncultured Oscillospiraceae bacterium | reverse complement strand
GAAGTAGATTTGAGCGTTGCCTCTATGCTCCGTAAGATAATCGAACAATAAAAAACGCCCCAGGTGGGAGCGCAAAGTGCAACCATGAAAAATTTCTAAAAAACCTCAAAAACTTTTTGTCTTGGGCTTGACATTTGGGTGTCGGAGGTCGTGAATCCTGATCCGCTTGACCCCCGCCTCTTTCGCTCCCCTGTCCATCTCCCGGTGAAGGTAGGATTTCGTCACGGGGAAAATGCGGTCTGTCGGCTTTGCGGCATACAGGCTCTTGATGTAGTCCTCCATTTCTTCACAGAGGAAGGCGGGCATTTGAATGACCCGGTTGCTCTTGGCGGTCTTGGGGTCGGTGACTACATCCTGGCCCTTGATACGCTGATAGGATTTTGAGATGGAAACCGTCTGCTTCTCAAAGTCGAAGTCCCCAGGGGTGAGGGCCAGCAATTCCCCCTCCCGGATACCGCACCAGTAGAGCATTTCAAAGGCATAGTAGGAGAGGGGCTTGTCCATCATAGCGTCAGCGAATTTCAGATACTCCGCTTTCGTCCAAAACAGCATTTCCCGGCCCTTGGCCTTGCCCATGTTGCCCACCTGGGCGGCGGGGTTGGCTTTCAGCTTGTAGTGCTTCACCGCATGATTGAAAACGGCGCTCAACTGATTGTGCAGCGTTTTCAAGTAAACGGGGGAGTAGGGCTTGCCGTTCTTGTCCCGGTAGTTGAGCATTTCACTTTGCCACGCCATGACTTCTTTAGAACTAATCTCGCTCATTTTCCGCTTGCCGAAGTATGGCACCAGCTTCTTGTAGAGGATATGCTCTTTCGTCCCCCAGGTGTTCTCCTTGATACGGCCTTTCATGTCTGCGGCGTAGAGCGCCACGAAACTCTCAAAGGTCATATCCAGGTCGGCGGTCTGCTGTTGCAGGAACGTCCGTTCCCACTCCAGCGCCTCCCGCTTGGTCTTGAAACCCCGTTTCATCTTCTTTTCCTTTTTCCCTGTCCAGTTCTCAAAGTAAAAGGACGCATACCATGTGCCTTTGGCCTTGTCTTTGTATGCTGGCATTTTGTTCCCTCCTTACTGATTTTTCCGCAGCCCATAGAACTTTTCCTCGAAGTAATTCCTGCTCACCCGTCCGGGGATGGTGAGGAAACCCTTCTGCTTCAGTTCCTCGTTCATCTCCCGCACCAGCTTGTAGGCGTAGGGTTTGGAGATACCCAGCACCCCAGCCACTTCCTCGGCCCGTACAAATAGTTCCTTGCTCACGTTTTCACCTCCTTGCTTCTGGTTCGCAAAATTGTTAATGCCCGCGTTCTTATTATACATTCGCATAGTTGTTAATGTCAAGAGTTTGTTTCGCAATTTTGTTAATTTTTCTCTTGCATATTTCGCTTATTTGCGCTATACTATGTTCAAAGGCGGTGGAACATATGACAGTAGGAGAAAAAATCAAGAAAATCCGAACTTTTCGAGGCATAACGCAAAAGGAATTGGGGCTGGCTGTCGGTTTTGAGGAAAAGGGAGCGGATAACCGTATTGCCCAGTACGAAACGAATTACCGTGTTCCGAAAAGGGAACTGCTGGACAAGATTGCCCAGGCGCTTCGGGTAGACTTCCAGAACTTCTACACGCTCCGTCCTGGCTGCGCCGAGGACTTCATGCGGACATTCTTCTGGCTGGACGAGGACAGCCCCGGCTCCATTCGCCTGTTTCAGCTTGTCCGCAATCCCGGCAAGACGGGAGCCTCCGATGATACCGCCGTCCGCTACAACGACACGGACGACTGGCCCGCTCAACCTCCCGTGGGCATTTACTTCAACTATGGGCTGGTAGATGAGTTCATGCGGGAATGGCTCTTGCGCCAGCAGGAACTTCACGCTGGGGAAATCACCAGGGAAGAATACTTTGAATGGAAAATCAACTGGCCGTGTACCTGTGACGACAGCAAACGGTTTGACTACTATGTTCCTTGGAGAAAAGAAAAATAGGACAAGCAAAGCCGCCCTGCTGAATTTGTCGTTCAGCAGGGCGGCTTGCTTGCCCTTTGCAATCATTCTCTTGTGTGGCCGGGTTGAAACGAATAGTATCAATCCAGTATCACAAGGCAGATTAACAGGTCAAAAACCCTGTATTCATGCGGGTTTGAGCCGTTTTGACGGTCATTCCCACTCTATGTATTTTTTATGGTGGGCGGCGCTATGGTTGCCCTAGTGACTTCCCTCAATGCCTGTATTGGATGGCTACAAGCCCCGATTGCACAGGCCGCTGAGGACGGCTGGTGGCCCAGAATTTTTGCGAAGAGGAATGATAGGTTTGGTACCCCCCATTACATCATCATGACTATTTACATTGTTGCATCTATCATTATCCTGAGTGGGATCAATGTTGGTGATGTGGCGAATATCAGTAATATTTTTGGAAACTGCGTACAGGTGGTCCTGTGTCTGTCCATTATTCATATGCCAGTAAAAATTCCTGAATTATGGAGGCGCTCTCAATTCCACATACATGACAACCTATATCGTTTTTTGTGTTTTTTAGGTGCATTTGTGGCCGCGGTATTTGTAATCTTCGAATGCCTGACAATTCAGATGTTCCAAGTAGTTGGTATTTTAATTTATCTGTGCATATCCTGCATTTACCCCGCGCTTCGCGCCAAGTACGGTAAAGTTGAAATTCATGTAAGCTATGAAGAGAGCTAGGCGCCGTTTGAAAAATGGAACTATGCACAGTGGCGAGGGATTTTTCTGCCAGGTAAGCACAATTTTTCCCAGGAATACTGGATGTATTTCAAAAAAATGGGGGCAGTATGACGGAAAAAGACCCGCCTCTTGGGCACATTGACATTTTTTAAACAAGTTCTAGTCATTTATTGTAATACCACCAGACGATTTATGGGGAGGAGTTCCAGGGATTATGGCGCCGGCCCTGAGCGCGACAGATTCCAGGTATGAGATGGGGAATAAATTGCGCTAAAAAAGATAAAAAATCCTCTGATTTCTTTGAAGTCAGAGGATTTTTAGTTGCAGAACACCTTGCGCCAAATGATCAACAACGCGATGAAGCCTGTGTTTCCGCTTGGGGCTACAACCTGTATGGGGGCTGGAGAGCAGTTTCCTGTCTACAGGCAAGGCGCCCGGCGATGGGCCGGACCTATTCTTATATGGGGAAGAGCCGCCCGCGGTACTCCTCTGGTTCCGGCATCTCAGATAAGATCTTAGGGACGATCACCCTGGATTGCGTGATGGCCTTTTGTATTTCTCCTCGGATCTCTTCCCGATCATTATACCGCGCCACAGAGGCGGAAAATACGATCTCCGGAATTTCCTCGAACCGGATGCCGGAAAAATTCCCCTTTTCCTTCTCCAGAATCAGCACCCGCTCAATGCTGGGCGGGATATAGTTATCTGACAGCAAAATCAGATCAGGATTTTCTGTAATATGATATTTGCTCATAATGCTCTCATAAGAGCTAGTTCCCATCTGCTGCATACTTTCCATATAGATATCATAACGCAGGCAGTCCAGAAAAAATGCCTTGTAATCCGGGGACATAAAAAAGACATTACAGATCCGCACCATGGTGGCAGAGTGGAGCAGCGGCTCCTGGACGATGTCCACTTCCGCGCCGACTCTGCTGCGCAAATCGCTCAAATAGGTTCGCAGAATCCTGACGGCGATGTGCTGTTTGCTCTTGAAGAAGTAGGTGGCCAGGCCCAGACTGACCCCCGCCTCTTGCGCGATTTTGCGCATAGTGGTGACCTGATACCCGTCCTGCAGGAACAGGCGGTTGGAGACGGACAGAATTACGCCCTCTTTTGTCTTTTTCATATAGTTATCCTTCGGCAGCAAGTATTAGGGGTGATATGCCCTATGGCGACAGTGTAGCATAATTGTGCCGAAAAGGGAAGAGACAAAGTCGTTTTTTCATATCATATGTGCCACGGCCAGACAAACTCTGTCTGGCCGTGGCACGCTTTGGGATGAGGGGGATGTAGAAGAGGGGAATCAGACGAATTCTTGCTTACGGATGGCGTGGACAGGACAGGAGTGGAAACAGATTCCGCACTCGTTGCAGCCGTAGTGCTGGATTTCCGCCCGTCCGTGCTCCATATGGATGGTGTCCATCATGCAGCGTTCTACGCAGGTGCCGCAGCCGGTGCAGGCCTCTCCGATCTCATAGGACCAGGGCCGGGGGGAGGCCCCGCCAAAGGAGAAACGCACCCGGGCGATGGCGTCGTCCTCATAGACGTGGAACACCTCGCCGTCGCCAGCGGCGAACCGGTAGAGCTGGAAGTTGCTCAGGTCCTTGTGGTACATCTTTTTGGTGCCCTGATTCAGCTCCCAATAGCGTTCATACAGGAGCTTGTCAGAGACCTTTTCCAGCCGGGCGGTCACCCGTACCGCCACGACATTGACGGCCATAGCCGAGACGACAGGGTGGAGTTCCACCTCATCGTAGAAATGTTTGCCTCGGGATGCGCCCACGTAGAGACTGCCGCTGTCGTCCAAGTAGTGTACCTCCAGGGCGCGGATTGTGGGGGTCTTGCCGTCCACCGCCGTGGTGGCGAAGGTCATATAGCCGATGCTGTGGGCGAAGTCGAAGGCGGCGCGGAGGATGTCCTCGTTGGAGCTGTCCGCCGTCAGGCCCAGGGCTGGGGGAGAGATTGATGGAACCATAGTATAGCCTCCTTTTCTGTCAAGCCTCTTCGTAGCTGGTCTCGATCTGTACCTGATTGCCGCCCTTTATGCGGGTCATGATCAGGGAGTAGACGATGGACAGTACGCCGTAAACCACGATGCACACCTTTTGGAAGGGGCTGAGGATATCGAACAGGAAGTATTCAAACACCAGGCACACAATGAAGGCCGCGCCGCAGATCACGTAGTACAGGGTGTTGTTGATATGGAACATGGACTTCTCCCACAGCGCGGGGACCACCTTGGGCATCCGCAGGAGGGTGACGACCACGATCAGGGTGCCGATGTTGGACAGGAAGGTACCCACTGTGGCGATGGAGTCCAGATCCATGCCGGCGATGAGGGCAAAAGCGGCCATCACATAGATGAACAGCAGCACCCAGTGGGGGGTGTTGAACCGCTGGTTCAGCGTGCCGAACTTCCGGGGCAGCCAGCCGTCCTGGCAGGCCTGGACCACCGGGGGAGGCAGCCAGCCCATCAGGGCGTTCAGGCTGGTGACCAGGGCGATCATTGCGCCGCCGATGATAAAGAACAGGTACAGGGGGTAGGGCAGCACCTGGAAGGCCACTTTGGCCAGGGACTGGCCCTCTACCTCGCTGATGGGGAGGACGCCGGCGGCGACCACCGCCACCATGCCGTAGATCACGGTGACCACCAGAGAGGCCAGCAGAATGGCAATGGGGATATCACGGGTGGGGTTTTTGCTCTGGCGGCCGAAGCTGACAATGTGGCCCGCTCCGCCGCAGGCAAAATTCATCAGGGCCGCGGCGTACATCAGCCCGAAAAAGCCGCTGCGCATAAAGTCGGGGGGATCGAAGAAGCCGGGGGCCACATGGCCGAAACCAAAGAAGGAGAAGAGGCCCAGGGCAATGATGAGAACCAACACCATGATGTTTTGGGCCATAGCGGCCACCTTGATGCCAATGATGTTCAACAGGAAGACGATGGTAAGCATGCCCACAGCCACCACCTTAAAGTTGAGGCCGGGGACCAACTCCAGAGCATACTGGGCAAAGGAGGTACAGTAGAGGGACGCGCCAAAGAAATTGGTGAGCCAGAAGGCGACATACACGCCGGCAAAGAACTTGCCGCCCATCAGGGCTGCCAAGGTGTATTCTCCGCCGTTCATGCGCAGGGTTGCAGAGGTGAAAATTTTCGGCATGATGGAAATCAGGGTCATCAGGGAACAGATAATCAAGGCGATCACCACAGAACGGCCCGTCAAGCCGATGGCAACTCCCACCACCGACATGATACCGCCGCCGATTACATTTCCCACGGCAATGGACATCAGCTCAAATAACCCCAATACTTTTTCGGAATTTTGTTTTTCCATATAAGGTAATTCTCCTCTCTATGAATGGGCGGGACTGGACACTAGCTTCCGCACTCCAGGCGACTGACCAGGGCTGTGCCGGCGTTGGGGCATTTGGTGTAGCAGATGCCGCAGTCATCGCAGTCCATGTGGCGGATATGGTAGGCGCCGCCCTCACCTTTGAAAATAGCCTGTTCCACGCAGTTTTCCTGACAGATGCCACAGCCGACGCACTGGCCGGTGATCGAGTAGGTGAGCGGCCGGGGCGCAAGGCCTCCAAAGCCGAAACGTACCCTGCGGACCCGTTCGCTGTCGTAGAGGTGGAACAGTTCTCCCTCCCCCTTCTCGAGGAAGAAAAGGGCAACTACTCCAAGATTGTTCCGATACATGAGCTTGGTACCCGGATTGGACGCGAAGTACTCGTCACGGATGGCCTGATTGTCTGAAACTTCTTTTACAAAGGCGCGCACGCGGAGCATGTACCATGAGTCGATGGGAAGACAGGCGACAATTTCAGGACAGTTGAGCAGCTGCTGATAAAAGGGCTTGCACCTGGATGTGATAAATATGACTCTCCCGTCTTTCAGCCGTTGAAAGTCGATAACGCGGCTTTCGGGGTGCCCATTGTTTACAGTGGACACGGTCATGTACTGGTGCTGCGTCATAAGCTGAAAGGCCTTTTCGCACATCTCCTCCTGCGTGCTTGTGTCAGTAAGCCCCCAGAGAATGTCGCTGTCGTCGAGGTCTTGATGGGTCCCTCTGAGAAATTGGTTCATTTTGCTCCTCCAAACATATTACAGGAATACAAAAAACGGGAGCGGTCCGGCTAGGCGCTGTTAGAAAAATGGAACTATGCCCAACGGCGAGAAATTTTTTCGCCAGAGGAAGCCAATTTGAAGCAGGAATACTGGATGTATTTCAAGGAAAATTGGCAAAGCATGGCGGAAAAAGAGCCGGCGTTGGGGCATGTTACCATGTTTCAAACAAGCCCTAGTAAGAGGTCAATCTTTCCACACCGCTGTCAAGAACCGCTGCGGCGGAAGGTTAATTCTCCATGGGAACATAGGCGCCGTTGATGTGGCGGTATTTCTTGCCGTCAATCTCGCGGGTGTAATCGGCGCTGAGCATGACGGTGAGGAACAGGTGGGGGCGGTCGATGCGGTTCCACTCGAAGGGGCCGTGTGGCACGCCTCCGGGAATGTAAATGCAGCAGTTATCGGTCACTTTGTAGGGCTCGCCTTCAATGTACAGGGTTGCCTCACCCCAGACGGCGTTGACATCGTCATCCTTGTCGCGAAAGCTGGGCATGTAGAAAATCAGTTCGTCGGCGTCGTGAACATGTTCGCCAACAATGGGGTTTACCTCCGGGATCTCATAAAACCAGGAGAGGCTGAAGTTTACATGTCCGTCAGGGAAGAGCTCGTCATTTGCGTAGGTCTGGCCCAATGTGCGGCCGGTTTTCAGCATTCCGTTGTGGTCTAAAATGGAATCCAGCACGGGGTGCTTGGGGTAGCTGGGAGAGACAAACAGGTGATCCCATTTCCTTGCCAAAGAAAACGCCTCCTTTCAAATTTAAAGCACAGACATGCCGGGATTCAGGCTGACCGCGGATATCTGTGCTTTCTGGTGGAGCGGTGTGCAGTTGTTCTTGACAAGATGATAATACTATACATGTATAGTATTTGTCAATTGGCTGGAGGAAAAAACTATACATGTACAGTATAATCGGCGTTTTTCACAAAAAATAGCGTTCGCCTTCAGGCGCTGCCCTGCCCTGGTTGTGAGGATGGGGCTGTTTCCGGCTGCAAGCCCGCCCGGGGCGGTATGGCGCTGGCTGTGAAATATGGCACAGAGCGCCCTCGCAAATCAATTGCCCAACAGGGTATGAAAAACCAAAAATTCTCTGATTTCAGACGAAATCAGAGAATTTTGGGCGGCAGGCTGGTGCCACTATATTTTTTGATCCCGGGCCGGGCTGTCAATCAGAGCTTCATTTGATCCGGGAAGGCATTCTCTCTCAGGAGCCCCCACATCTTGTCGATATAGGCTAACGTGTAAAAGTTTTCGTAGTAGTGATAATAAAACGCGCCTTTTAGTGTCATCTCATATACACCGTCCTGCTCTGTGACAAGGCCCAGAAGTTTGGCGATGGTCAATTCCAAACCGTACATTTTTTTGAGTGAACGACCAAAGAAACGCTGGAATGCTTTGGCATCTACCCGCGTGCTGTAAGCTGTCCAAAACAGGTAGTAGACCATTCTCTGACGGGGTGTGAAACGCAGCGTCAGCGCGGTGGGCAGTGTTCCGCTGTTGATCCGTTTGCAGTATTCCTCTACGGAAAATGTGTTGACCTTGAACTGATCTCGCAGAAGTGTAGTGGCGGAACAGCCAAAACCCAGAAAGTGATCCCGTGTCATGGACGAATAGTTGGCCCCCCGCTCACTGGAAAACGTCCAAATGGAATTGCGGGTATATCCCTGCTCCAGACAGTACCGGGTAATTTCGTCCAACAGAGTCCGTTTCGCCTGTTTTTCCATAGAGGGGACTGTACTGGAGGTGAAAGAGAAGTCGATAAAGGGATAGACTGCTACATGGTTTGCGCCGCTGTGAAATGCGGTGTCGATGTCTGCTTTTAGGTCCTCAAAAGTCTGACCGGGCAGGGCAAAGATCAAGTCTATGGACACGGTCTCAAAGGGGACTTGAGCCAGGGCCTCCGCGATAGAACGGCTGTCTATGGCGGTCCGTCCCAGCATGGTCTGGTATTTTTCCTGAAATGACTGAATGCCAATGCTGATCTTGGTGACGCCGGCGGCCCTCAGTGTCTGTAGAGTGGGAACTGTCACATTGTCGGGGTGCAGTTCTATACCGATGCCCTGGGAAATGGTAAAATGCTCCTCCAGGGCGTCAATCACCTCTTTCAGCCGTTCGGCGGCCAGGGAGGGAGTTCCGCCTCCAAAATAAAGGCTTGTCACCTGTGTTTTTTCCGGGGACTGTCCGCCTGTCAGATGGATCTCTTGAATGAGTGCATCTAGGTAGCGGCTGCACCGATCCGGGGAATAGACCTCCTTGCAGTAGGGGCAAAAATCGCAGAGGCGTTTGCAGAAGGGGATATGGACATAGAGCCCCAGGTTCTGGCATTCCCCAAAGGGAAGAATCGAATCATACTCGTTTTGAAAGAGAAATGGCTTTGTCGAGCGGGTCAGCCACATTCTGGTCAGGGCAGTGACGATACTCATGATGTGTACTCCTAAATATATCTGAGATAGGTTCTCAGCATTTCGGCAATGACCCGCAGGTTTCCGCGGAACAGCAGCGTATACTCCGCTACGAAAAAATAACCGCACCGCTGGCACAGACCGGGAATCTCAATGCACCGTCCGCAGGTGCTGAGCGTTCCATTTTCCATGACTACACATTGGTGGCATGGCGTGGGAAAACGGTTGTGAATCAGGTAGGGAAAGGCGCTTTTCAGATTAAACACCGGGGTCCCCTCCTCCATCATCTGAGAAATGATCTGGCAGCAAGCCGCCTTTTCCGCGCTGGATAGGGCCAGGGACTCCGTGTCCGGGTAGGGGGTATGGAAGTTGAAGGATACCGCCCGGACATGTTCTGTGTCTCGGGCAGCGATGCAAACCTGACGAATGGCGTCCTTATTGATCTGATTGATGGCCATATAGAAACAGATATTGTCCGATGTGGCGTGGCGGATATTCTCGAAGATCAGGTCGTAGGTATCTCCGCGAATGGCGTTATGGCGGTCACGGTCTCCGTCCAGACTCAGCAAGATCAGGTCGGCTTCGGGCAAATCCAGGGGAAAGGTGCCGTTGGTGACCACATTGACGATCAGAAATCCCATCTGTTTGGCTTCTACTACCAGATCCCGCAGTGTTTTTGCGCCGTCTTTCCACAGAAAGGTCTCTCCGCCGCAGAAAAAGAGGATGCGGATGCCAAGGCCATAGAGCTGGCGCATTTCGGCCTGGATCGTTTGGTAGGGATGGATGGACGCTGTGATGTTGTTGACGGAGCAATGCTTGCAGTGCAGGTTGCATTTATCTGTCAGGATGATTGTGCCCAGAATTGGATCTTTTTTTCGAAACAGGATCGTCCGAACACCAAAGCGGGCAAAGTACACAAATGAGAGAGCGTTCATGGTATCATCCTTTTCTCAACAGGAATTGTCAGATTTATTATAGCACAGCTTCCAGAAAGTCGGATGACCGATTATCCGCTCAAAATGACCACTTATCCTGTTTGAATCATGTTGAAAGAGAAAAGGGAGGGGGATGACGTTGCGTGACGGGATCCCTCAATACCGAATGTTGGAGTCAGGACGGCGGTCTAATGCATACAGCGGTAGTCCGTTTGAGGCGGCCGGCACCGGCTCAGGCTGTTAGGAGGAGCAATGCCGACAATATCAGGACAGGAGCAGCTTGTCGTTTGCCTCATCGGAGCCGCTTACCTGGTTGAACAGCTCCAGGAGCTGGTGGACGGTAAGCTTTTTCTTGTCCTCTCCGGACACGTCAATGACAATTTTGCCGTCATACATCATGATCAGCCGGTTGCCATGGGCAATGGCGTCCCGCATGTTATGGGTGACCATTAGGGTGGTCAGCTGGTTTTCCGCTACTATTTTGTCGGACAGGGCCAGAACTTTTGCCGCGGTCCTGGGGTCCAGGGCGGCGGTGTGTTCGTCCAGCAGAAGGAGTTTCGGTTTTTTAAGGGAGGCCATCAGCAGAGTCAACGCCTGCCGCTGTCCCCCAGACAACAGTCCCACCTTGCTGGTCAGCCGGTCTTCCAGTCCCAAGTCCAAATTTTTTAGCATCTGGTGATACCGCTCTTTCTCTGCCGCGGTGATGCCCCAGCGGAGCCCGCGCCGTTGCCCCCGGCGGGCGGCCAGCGCCAGATTTTCCACGATCTGCATAGTGGGGGCGGTGCCCAGCATAGGATCTTGAAACACCCGGCCGATATAGGCGGCCCTTGTGTGCTCAGGCAGTCGGGTGACGTCGGCGCCGCCGATGGAGATTGTCCCCTTGTCCACCAGCCAGGTGCCGGCCACAGCGTTGAGCATAGTGGACTTGCCTGCGCCATTGCCGCCGATGACGGTACAGAAGTCCCCATCCTCCAGCGTCAGACTGACCCCCTGGAGAGCTCGCTTTTCGTTTACCGTTCCAGCGTTGAACGTCTTATGGATTTCTTTGATTTCAAGCACAAGCGGCGCCTCCTTTGCCTGCGGTTTTGGAAAAGTAGTGGTTTTTCCAGTAGGGGATAGACAGAAATACTGCCACCACCAGGGCGGTGAACAATTTCAGATCATTGGTGTCCAGGCCCATCCGCAGAACAATTTGGATTACGATGTAATAGATGATGGAACCAATGACGGCGGAGAGCAGTTTCAGGGCAAAGTTGCGGAATACACGGCTGAACAGCACCTGCCCTATGATGACGGCGGCCAGACCGATCACGATAGCTCCACGGCCCATATCCACACTGGAGGCCCCTTGATATTGGGCCAGCAGGGCTCCGGACAGGGCTACCAGACCGTTGGAGATCATCAGGCCCAGTACTTTTGCGGTGTCGGTGTTGATCCCCTGGGCCCGAGACATGCTGGGGTTGGAGCCAGTGGCCCGGAGGGCGCAGCCCAGTTCTGTTCCAAAAAACCAGTAAAGCGCGGCAATCACTGCCGCAACCAGAACGGCTAAGAAGAGCAGCGGATTGTTCAGCCCGACGGAGCGGATAAAGCGGGAGGATACCAACAGCTGGAAGTTATCTACCCGGATGGCCAGGGTGGCCTGGGTGCCAACGCCGGTTCCCCAGCCCATAATCCGCAAATTGATGGAGTATAGCGCCAACTGGGTCAGGATTCCCGACAGAATCGCGGGAATCCCGCAGCGGGTATGAAACAGGCCGGTGACCAGCCCCGCCAGCATCCCCGCCAGAATGGCGCACAGCGTGGCTGCCCAGATGTTGACTCCATTCAGGGCCAGCAGCACGCAGACGGCGCCCCCGGTGCCCAGAGAGCCGTCCACTGTCAGGTCAGCTACATCCAAAATGCGGTAGGTGATGTAGACGCCAATGGCCATAATGCCCCAGATGAGACCTTGCCCGGCGGCGCCTGGCATAGACTTCAGCAGAGCGGTCAGAAATTCCATAAACAGGTTCCTTTCAAATATAAAGTAGCGCGGACGGAACAGAGGGGTGTCTCCCGTTCCGCCGCGCGATGGTCAAAGTCAGGCTTCGCTGCCGATAGCGGTGTAATCTGTGGGAGGCGTCACGTTCAGAGCGCCGCAGTTGGCCTCATTATACATCTTTGTGACCGTGGGGGCGGTCTGGACGGCCATGGTAGAAATATCGGCGCCGTTGACCAGAATGTCGTAGGCCATTTCGCCGGCCATCTGGCCGATCTCGTAGTAACTGATGGACAGGGTGGCCACGCCGCATCCGGAACAGATGCCCTGTTCCCCGGCAATGACGGGGATGCCGGCGGGGAGAACCACGTTGGCGATTGTCTCGGTGTTATTGGCGGCGGTGTTGTCGGTGGGGATGTAGATGACATCAGAGCTGTCACAGGCGCTCTGGGTGACGGAGGCGATGTCGTTTACATCAGTAAAGGCAAAGTTGGTGCAGGTGTAGCCCATATCGGTGAGAGCCTCGGATACCACCTCCACCTGATAGACGGAGTTAGGCTCGCCAGAGCAGTAGAGCAAACCCACATTCTTGGCCTCGGGGAACAGCTCGTGGAGCATTTCGGCCTGCTGGTCCAGAGGAGCCAGGTCGGAGGTGCCGGAGATGTTTCCGCCTACGGTTCCGGTCCAGTTGTCGATGCCCAGGGCGGTGGCATAGTTGGTGACAGAGGTGCCCAAAATAGGAATCTCGCTGGTGGCGGAGGCGGCGGTCTGGAGGGGGGCGGTGGCGTTGGCCAAAATTAAGTCTACATCTTCAGAGATAAAGCCGTCCACAATGGGGATGCAGTTGTTGGCCTCGCCGCCGGCATTCCCCTCTATGAACTTCACTCTGTCGCCTAACTTCTCCGTGAGCTTGTCTTGAAAACCCTGGGTGGCGGAGTCCAGCGCAGGGTGTGGAGCTAACTGGCAGATGCCTATGGTATAGACCAGGTCATTGCCAGGCTGACTCAGGTCGGCCGCAGAGCGGCTTCCGGAACTGGAGGCGTTGGAACTGGAGTTGCCCTGGCTGCCGCAGGCAGCCAGACTCAATACCAGAGCGGAAGTTGTCAACAGGGCAAGCAATTTCTTTTTCATTGTGATCTCCTCTTTTTCGTTACATTTTGCAATGGGGAACAGATTTCTGCCGGCATTTTGCAGGTACTGCGGAGAGAGATTGCCGCGCAATCGCATCTACGCTTTAAACGATAACACTTTAAAGCGACAAATTCAACGGACGAATTATACAAAATATCTCGGTCAAAATCTCCTTCATTACTCTGTTTTGATGAGTTGGTAAAACCGGTTGTGGCTTTGGGATGTCTGCTCACTTACTTTCGTCAATGAGAGTGAGAGAGAAGTGTATCGTTAAAGGCGCTCAATCCCCAAGACGGTCAGCGGAATTCACCCTGGATACCTGGGCCTGTGTGGCCGCAGCGGCACAGCGGAGAGAGCAAAAAATCAGGAGTAGCCTTCTCTCCGGCCTGGAAAGCCCGGGATTCCCGTATGAGTCAAAATATGGCTTATAAAGAAAGCCGCAAAGTGAAGTGTCTTCAGAAAATGAGGAAGGCAAAGCCCCCCTCTGAGTTCATCTGAACTCAGAGGGGGGGCTGGCTGCCGAGGCAAGGGGCGCGCCTGCGAGCGCCGGGCTGCGTCCCAAAATGTTGTTTGGGTGTTTCCGGGATTTTTTGAACTTATTCCGAACAGAGTTGAATCACCTTTCTGCCGTTTTCCTGCCCATTTCCTGCTCCGGGCCACGTTATGGGACCGAGGGTGACAGGCGCTTCAACGACTGGTATGGAGAACATGGAGGGAAGCGCAGATATGTCAACAAAAAGGCGGACTGACGCCCTGATCCGCCCCGCTTAATGCAAAGATTTATCCCGCCCGGGATCTGTGGAGGGGGCCTGGGACCTATCCGGGGAAGGAGGACTTTGGATGATGATGGTCTTGTCCTCTCCGCCCGCTAATTTGCCGCCCAGCATACCGGCAACCAGGGATTTGACATCAATGCCCATGCTCTGGGCGATGCCCTCGGTAACCTGGGAGGTGCCGTTAATGATATCCTCCAGCAGTTTGGCGCTGTTCCCATCGCCATACATCGTGATTTTATCCACTTTGGACAGCGGTTCGGCCACATTCTTGGCGATCTGGGGCAGGGCCTGCATGACCATCTCAATCACAGCGGCCTCGCCATACTTTTTCATGGCCTCGGCTTTCTTGTCAATACCTTCGGCCTCCGCCAGGGCCTTGGCGCGAATCGCCTCTGCCTCCGCCTTGCCCACGGCGGCAATGCCCTCGGCCTCCTGCTCCTTTGCGTACTTCTGGGCCTCAGCGATCTTCATCTCGGCCTCGGCCTTCTGCTCCTGCTCGTAACGGGCCGCCTCTGCGTCCTTCTGGCGCTTGAACAGGGCCGCCTCCGCCTCCTGCTGCTGGCGGTAGCGTTCGGCGTCCGCTTTGGCGCGAATCTCCGCCTCCAGCTTCTGACGCTCTACCTGTACCTCGTACTGCTTCAGTTCAGCCTGGCGCTGGGTTTTGGCGATCTCCGCGTTGACGGTGGCCGTCTCGATGCTCTTGCGCTGCTCCTGACTCTGGATCTCATAGGCGGCGTCCGCCTCGGCCTTTTTGCCGTCCGCCATGATCTTCAGCTCGGCCCGCCTGATCTCCAGTTCGGTCTGTTTTTGGGCGATTTGGGTGTCCGCCTGTACCCGGGCCTCATTGGACTCTCGCTCTGCATCAGCCTGGGCAATGGCAATGTCGCGGTCCGCCTGCGCCTTGGCAATGGCCGCATTTTTCTTAATCAGGCTGGTGTTGTCTGCGCCCAGGTCCTTGATCAGGCCGTTTTCATCGGTGACATTCTGTATGTTGCAGGAGAGAATTTCAATGCCCAGCTTATCCATGTCCTTGCTGGCCTTCTGCATCACCTGGTCGGAGAAGGAGTCCCGATCTGTGTTGATCTCCTTGAGGGACAGGGTGCCAATGATCTCCCGCATATTGCCCTGGAGAGAGTCCTGCAGGTCCCGGGTAATCTCCTCGGGGCGCTTGTTCAAGAAGTTCTTAGCCGCCAGTTTAATACCCTCCGCGTGAGGGGAGATGCGGACCTTGGCCACGGCGTCCACATTGACGTTGATGAAGTCGCTGGTAGGGACAGACTGCTCGGTTTTGATGTCCACAGTCATCTGGCCCAGATACAGTTTGTCCATACGCTCCAGGAAGGGGACGCGGATGCCAGCCCGGCCGATCAGCACCTTGCTCTCTTTCTTGAGACCGGAGATGATGTACGCCTGATCGGGCGGGGCCTTGACATAGCCAAGCAGGAAGATGACAGCCACGATCAGAACAATCACAATGATGGGGAGTATGCGTACAATGATGTCGAACACAGGGATTCCTCCTTTCAGATTTCACGAAATAGGCGTCTTTATGTCAAACAAGCCGTTTTGACAGATTTCGACAGGCAAAGGCCGAACTGTCTTTCGATAGCTTGGAATCTCCTTACCCTTCCAACTTGACGCTACCCGCAATATCTCCGCGCATGGCGGCCAGGCGCTCCAAAGCCTCCACTTCCGCCTCCAGGCTCCGCTGAGTCCACTCCTGCCGGACCTGCCCGCTGTCGGAGATCACCTGGGAGAGCACATTCATCACCCGCAGACAGAGCGCCGCCTTTCCACCTGCCTCTCCGCCCTCCTGTTCCGCCTGACACAGCTCCCGCAGGGTGAGTTCCAGTGTCTGGAGATAATCGGACTCCAAGCGGGCTGCCGTCTGGTCCTCCATGGCATCCCAGTGCCGGAGGACCAGCTTCTCCAGGTTTTCCAGCGCCGTCAACACATAGGGGGTTTCCACCGAGGCAGCGGCTTTCCGGATTCGCGTGATGACGGTCTGCACGTAACTGCCGCAGACGGTGGAGTTTAGAAATTGCTGCATGACAGGGGCCAGCTCATCAAAACGCCTGGACACCGCGGTCAGCCGCTGCTCATAGGGCGCAAAGTCATCAGACTGTGTGCCTTGGTACGACTTCATGGCGGGAACCAAGGTGTGTTCCATGTCCAGCAATTCCTCCGCAATGGAGGACAGGTTATCCACATAGTGGTCCAGAATGCTGGGGTCCTTTTTCTTCCATATTTTGCCGCTTCTTTCGGAAAACAGCGATTTGCAGGCGGCGGAGACGCCCATAGCTTTATCTTTCAGTTCTACGCCGCACAGAAGGCGAATCCTCTCCATGGTGAGTCCCGTAATGGAGGAGGGGATTGCAATGTGAATGGCGGTCAGTGACTGCCGAATCTCTGAGCACAGGTGTTCCAGCTGTTTTTGTGTTTGGAACAATCCGTTGGGTTCCTCCCCGCGGGCACACTCGATCTCTGCATAACGGCGCTGCCGTTGATGGGGGCCAGAATGATTTTGCCCTGCTGTAATTTCAAATGGAATCCGCTTCTCCTTGCCGACCTTTGTGGCAAAAATGGTAAAGGCCGCTGTCATGCTCAGGCCCATCTCTCTGCAAGCTTGCTCCATATTTTTCTTAACATCCTCATCTATGCGAAAATTGACCATGACCTGAGCCATGAATGCCACCTCCTGTAATTTCATTATACCATAAATAAAGCGAATTGCAATATATTTCTTTACAAACGCCTTACAAATTTTGGCCATGGGTCCGTTTAGCGGTCTGCTGCCAGGGCCCCATTTCGCGATCAATTGGATTGTATGACGGACCTGCGAACCGCTACGCGGCCCCCTCGCAGGTCCGTCTCGCAGCCATGTCGAAATGATGTAGCCAGTGATTGAACCCGAGGAGAATTGTCTCCACTTCTGGCTACTGCGTGTCCTCGATGGAGTCCACAATACTCATTGTGCTGATCCTCCTCAGCGGGATGCAGGTTGCCAGCAGGCAGGCGGCTATGGCGAGGGCCGCCGCCTCCGCAATGGGAATGAGGGGCGGGGCCACCAGCCGCAGCTCGTCCGTCACTGCCGCTTCTACGAAAATGGTGCAGACGTACCCGGCGACGCTCCCAATCGCCGCCGCAATCATTCCGTAGTAGGCCCCCTCCCACAGAAACACCCGGAACAGGCTTCCCGCGCTCATACCAATGGCCCGCTGCATCCCAATTTCGGCGACGCGGGTGTGGATGTTGGTGTACACCGTGTTGACGATGTTCAAAAGCCCGATCAGGGCCACAAACAGGATCAGGCCCCAGGCCAGGAGCCGAATCTGGGCGAAGCTCTCCGCCAGCTGCCGGTCGGTGTCCTCGTAGGACAGCCAGATGGTGCCGGGAGTGCGCCCCGCCAGGGCCTCCACCGCGGCGTCATAGTCCTCCCGGTCCACCCCCTCCGCCAGGGCGGGCTGCAGCCAGTTGTAGGCCGTTTTTCCCGTGAGGGCGGTGTACAGGTCCTCGTTCACAACGACCTGCACTCCATTGACGAAGCCGCTGTTGCCCACGCTCAGAAATGTGTCGTAGCCGTCCAGGGTGTGCAGCACCGTCAGCTCCCGCCCCGCCACGGTGACGGTGTCTCCGGTCTGTATATTGGTGCGGGGAATCTCCTGTCCCTCAAAGACCAGGGGCAGGGGGTTGCGGACCATGCAGCCCTCCCCCGCCTTCAGCGCGTCTAAAACCTGGGTTGGCAGGGAGGAGAAGGCCCGGTCCCAGTAAGCGCCATTCAGCCCCACCGCCTGGAAGGTCTCCGCCGGCTGGAGGGGAAGTCCAAACTCAATTCCCTTCAGATAGCCGTCCCGCCCCTGCTCGTAGAGGGAGAACTGCATAGCGGTCAGCTCGGCCACCCGGGGGTCGTCTTTCATCGCCTGGTACTCCCCAGGGGAAAAGCCCGCCGACTCGTTGGTGATGGAGTAGTCCCCAAAATGCTCCGCCACGCCGCTCCCGGCGCCGTCCAGCAGGTCCACCGCCCCCTGGAGAGCGATGAAAACGGTAATGCTCATCACCAGGGACAGGACGGTGATGGCCGTGCGGCCCGGGCTGCGTCTCAGGTTGAGACGGGCGTAAAAGGCCTCAAAGCTGCGGATCTTTTTCGTCCTCCGGCCCCGGCGCCTGATTTTTATCTGATTCCCCGCTATGGCGGCGGTGGGCGACACCCGGGCCGCGTACCGGGCGGCGGGGAGGGCGGCAGCTAGGGCAAAAAACAGGGTAACGGCCCCGCTGGCCAGCAGGAACGCCCCCTTGCTGCCGCTGTTCTCCCCAATCAGGCGGGTGAGCTCCCCGGCGTCCCGGGCCAGGAAAATCTCTGGGGACAGCAGCCCGGTGGCGGCGGTGAGGATGCCCCTGGCCGACAGGGTCCCCAGCAGCAGACCGATGGGGATGCCCGCCGCGCACAGCAGCAGGACCTGGGCGGCGACCACAATATAGAGCTGCCCCCTGTCTGCCCCCAGGCAGCGGAGGACGCCGTACTGGGTCATGCGCCGGGCGACGGCGATCTTCAGGATGTTGTAGATCACCAGCCCCGCCGCCAGCAGAATAAGCCCGCCGACCAGCACTCCCGCCGCCATCATAAAGGGGAACCCTTCCTCGGAGAGGTCGGTCACGTCGGCGGCCTCGGCGCTGTACCGGATGCCCAGGGCGTTTAAAAGCGGGATGTTGTAGGTGGCGTCCAGCTGGTGGACGTTCAGGGTGGACACCAGGTCGTCCATGGTGGTCTGGAAGGTATTTTTGTCCGCCATGCGGACATCCACGTTGTAGTAGAAGTATTTCTCCGGGAGAAGGGCCTCCGCCGTCCCCGGCCCCACGATGCCGTTGATGGTCCCGGCGGCGTAGTTGAGGTAGTTGCTCTGGGTGACCCCCACCAGGGTGAACGAGGCGGTGAAGTCATAGGACTGGGTCACCACCCCGTGGCGCAGGGCCTTGGAGAGGGAGAGGGTCAGGGTGTCCCCCAGCTGGCCGGAGAAGCCCAGATACCCCAGCACATCCTCGGGCAGGGCGAGCTCCATGGGGGCCTGGGGCAGGCGGCCCTCTTTGACGGCGGAGATAGAGGGGTAGAGGGCGCTCACATCCTCCTGAAACTCGCTGAGGCCCAGAATCAGAGTGTTGTCCAGCTGGACGCTGCCCAGCACCACATGGGCGCCCACAAAGGACAGACGGGGGTCCCGTCTCAGCGTCTCCAGCTGTTCCTCATTCATCTGGACAAATCCGGCGTGGCGGTTTCCGCCGATGGCAATGGCCTGCTGCTGCCGCATGGCGGACAGCACCCCCATGGACTGGCCGATCACCGCCGTCATCATGGTGGACAGGACGATGGCCAGAAGGATCAAAACCGAGGTGACCCGCTGGGCCAGCAGCTCTTTCAGAGCCAGAGTATGGTAGTGTCTCATTCCGCCCCCACCTCCGACAGTATCCCGTCCACAATGGTGAGTTGCCGCGCTGCCTGTGCCGCGATGCGGCTGTCATGGGTGATGACCACCAGTGCCTTGCCCATCTCCTTGCCCACGGTTTTCAGCAGCGCCATCACCTCGCCGCCACTGCGGCTGTCCAGGTTGCCGGTGGGCTCGTCGGCAAAGATCACGTCGGGCCGGGCGATGAGGGCGCGGGCAATGGCCACCCGCTGCTGCTGCCCGCCAGAGAGCTCATGGGGCAGGTGGGTCAGCCGCTCCCGGATGCCCAGCAGACCGGCCAGCTGCTGGAGATACCCCTCGTCGGGCTGCCTCCGGTCCAGCAGCAGCGGCATGATGATATTTTCCCGGGCGGTGAGCACGGGGAGCAGGTGGAACTGCTGGAAGATAAAGCCGATGCGCCGGCGGCGGAAGGCGGACAGCTCTTTGTCGGACAGACTGTAGATGTCCCTGCCGTCGTAGAGCAGGCGGCCGGAGGTGGGCCGGTCCAGGCCGGACAGCAGGTGCAGCAGCGTGCTTTTCCCGCTGCCCGACGGCCCCATGATGGAGATAAAATCGCCGGGGGCGATGGTCAGCGAGGCCCGGTCCAGGGCGGTTACCTGGTTTTCCCCCTGGCCGTAGCGTTTGGAAAGTTCGTGTCCTTCGATGTTCATAAAAAACACCCTCCTTATGTGGAATAAGGAGAGTGTAATGGGTAAATCTCAAAAAAGTCTCAAGAGCAGCCACTGATTCGCAGGGAAGCAATGGCAACCGCCCCGCCGGAGGCGCCGTTTTCCAGCCGGAGCCCGCCGCCGTGCTTTTGGCACAGCAGGCCGCTGGTGTACAGGCCCATGCCGAAATGGACCCCGCTCTCCTCCGTCTTCCCAAAGGGTTTTGGGCCGCTTTTCAGCAGCTGGTCCGGAAAGCCGGGGCCGTCGTCCGCAACGGACAGGGACAGGACATCCTCCTCCAGAGCCAGGGTGATTTCCAGCCGACTCCGGGCAAAGCGGGCCCCGTTTCCAATCAGATTTTCCGCTATGGTGAGAAAAATCCCGTGGTCGATCTCCGCCGCGCCCCCGTCAGGGCCGCGGACTGCGGTCTCCAGCGCCGGGGCCAGCAGCCGGGCCGTCTCCTCCAGCTCCCGGCGCAGGACGGTCAAGGGTACAGCGGCAGTGCGCACCGGCATCTGCTCCAGCCGCTGAATGGAACTCATGGCCTCCACATACTGCTCGATCCTTGCGGTGTAATTCTCCAGCCGGTCCAGGGCCTGGGGGTCTGCGGGGGCCTGCTGCAGCAGCTTGACGCTGCCCTTCAGCACGGTGACCGGGTTGCGCAGGTCGTGGGCAAAGGCGGCGTTGAGCCGCTTGCGCTCCTCCCCCTGCCGCCACAGCTCCCGGTTGCTTTTCAGCAGTTCCCGCCGCATCCGTTCAAAGGCGGCGCAGATCTGCCCCAGCTCGTCGGCGGAGACGGCCGGGAGGGCGAAGTCCAGATCGTGGGCCTGGATGCGCCGGGTCCCCTCCAGCAGCAGGGTGATGGGCTCCTTCAGCTTCCAGCGGTAGAAGAGGGCGCCGGCAGCGGCCAGACCCGTCACCGGAAACAGGACCCAGCCCAGCAGGCCGACGATGTCCAGCGCCTGCGTCAGCCGCAGCTGCTCCGGCGAGGGGGTGGGCAGGGGGGTGATGGTCCCGTCAACACCGATGCTCACCCCGCCCAGGGGATACTGGGAGGCGACCGCCTTGCACCCCGTCCACAGCAGGGCCGCCAGGGCCACCGCCGCCAGCAGTCCGCAGAAGGTCAGCAGAAAAAACGCCCGCCGCAGGCTCATATCTCTCAGCCGTTCCATCTGTACCCGCACCCCCAGACCGTTTCAATGTAGTTGTGGAGCGTATGGCGGGCCAGCTTGGCCCGGATTTTCCGGATGTGCTCCATGACGGTGTCGCTGCTGCCCTCGCCGTCGATGCCCCAGACAGACTCGTAGATCCGCTCCCGGTCGAACACCTGCCCCGGGTTCAGGGACAGCAGCTCCAGAATGTCAAACTCCCGCCGGGAGAGGGGGACCGCCTCGCCCTGGAGGGTGACGGTCCGGGCGGAGTAGTCCACCGCGCACGCCCCGAAGAAGCGCACCGCGCGCGGGCGGTTTCTCCGCTGTTCCCGGCGCAGATGGGCGGCGACCCGCGCCGCCAGCTCGTCCAGGTCGAAGGGCTTGACGATATAGTCGTCCGCCCCCGCCTGAAAGCCCATGATCTGGTCGGCGGACTCCACCCGGGCCGTCAAAAACAGGATCGGGCAGGCAACATGGGCCCGGATGGTCTGGCAGACCGCCATGCCGTCCATGCCAGGCATGTTGATGTCCAGTAGAATCAGGTCGGGCTGCCTTTCCGCCTTTTGTATGGCCTCCTGTCCGCTGCAGGCCGTCAGTACCTGGTACTGTGGGGAGAAGTAGGCTTTCAGCATGTCCACGATGCCTCCCTCGTCGTCCACAATTAAAAGGGTCTGAGACATTGCTTCACCTCCCTGTGATCTATCATATCACATCTTTCTCAAAATTTTCTCAAGGGTGCGGCTGTTTTTTGGCAGGGGGGCGGCGCGGGGATGGGCGGGGCCGCGGAGTGGATGGGCACGCCGGGGGGCGCAAACGGCTCTGCCGACTGGCATTTCTGGTGGTCCCATCCCGCCGGGGACTATTCGGGAAAGCCTATGAAAGGCCGCGCTGCCAAAGAGGGGAAAGGGCGGGAAAAGGTTTCTCACAATATGAAAACAGCTGTTTCCGACGAGAGAAACAGCTGTTTTTCTTTCTTTGGCCCAAACTCCAAATTGCATAAAATCATAGGTCCTTTAAAATAGGGCTATCACAAAAAGGAGGGGCGAACATATGGCCACCTATGGATATGTAAGGGTTTCAACCAGGGAACAGAACGAGGACCGGCAGATCATCGCCATGGAGAATTTTGGCGTGAGGGCTGACCACATTGTTCTGGACAAGCAGAGCGGCAAGGACTTTGAACGCCCTGGATACCGGCGGCTGGTGCGCGGATTAAAGGCCGGGGACACCCTTGTCATCAAGAGCATCGACCGACTGGGCCGAAACTATGAGGAAATTTTGGAGCAATGGCGGCTGCTGACCAAGGAGAAGCAGGCGGCCATTGTGGTGCTGGATATGCCGCTGCTGGACACCCGGCAGGGGCGAGATCTCACCGGCGTGCTGATTGCCGACATCGTACTTCAGCTGCTGAGCTATGTGGCCCAGACAGAGCGGGAGTTCAACCGGCAGCGCCAGCGGGAGGGGATCGCGGCGGCGAAGGCCAGAGGGGTCCACTTTGGGCGCAATTTCAAAAGCCGGGGGGAGAACTACGGGAGCGTTATGGCCGCCTGGAAGCGGGGGGAACTGTCTGACCGGGCGGCGGCGCGGGAGCTGGGGGTGGCCCACGGGACCTTCCAGCGGTGGCGCAAGGTGGAGTTCGGCCAATAAAGTGTGGGTTGCAGGCCACACAAAATGAGCCGTATTTTCAAGCGGAATTTGTCATTTTTTACAAAATGGTACCGCTTGCTTCCGTCAATTTTGCGAAATTATTTTACCACAGCTTCTGAAAAAACACAATAGGAAAAATGGCTTACAACCCACACCTTATGGGCCGCCGGAGCTGGGAAAGGAGGTGAGGGGTATCGGAGATGAGGCACGCGACGAGAAAGCTGGACCTGACTGGTCAGCGGTACGGGAACCTGACCGTCCTTGCCCCTGCGGAGAACATCGGCAAAAGAACAGCCTGGCGCTGCCGGTGCAGCTGCGGCCGGGAGACGGTTGTAAAGACCTATCACCTGCGATCTGGCCACACCCAATCCTGCGGCTGTCAGAACGGAGGGGGAGAACCCAGACACGCGCTGGGTCTGTCCTATATAGACGGTACCTGCGTGGAACTGCTGGCCGCCAAAACGGTTCGGAGAGACAACACCAGCGGGGTGCCCGGTGTGGACTGGTGGACGTCTAAGGGGCGGTGGCGGGCTGCCATCTGCTTCAAGGGTAGGCGATACTACCTGGGCAGCTACAACCGGTTTGAAGACGCTGTCAAGGCCCGCAAGCGGGCTGAGGAGGATATGCACGACCAGTTTCTTCGGGAGTTTGCCCAACAGACTGCCCAAAAGGAGGGGAACAGCTGAAAGCGCACTCTTTTATTTTCGTTGAGAAGGGATGATACCATGAAACACCATTGGAATTCGCGCAGCCGCGGCCTGGCCCTGTTCCTCGCGCTGGTCATGTGCTTCGGACTGCTGCAGGCTACTGTGTTTGCCACCGGCGAGGATGATTCGGTTGGGCCGCCCCCAGAGACTGCGGGGGCGTCAGAGGCCGCCCCGGTAAACGGTATGGATGCTGTGGAGCAAGTCACCCTGACCTATGATGTCAACTGTACTGACTATAATGGAACTGAG
>CAPGBJ010000061.1 GCA_948616425.1 uncultured Oscillospiraceae bacterium | reverse complement strand
GCGAGATCCGCGCTGAAGACCGACATCAAGAAGTTTGAGGCCGCGGTGGCGGAAGGCAACCGCAGCGAGGCCGATGTCGCTTACAAGGTGCCGTCAAGGCGGTGGACAAGGCCGCTGCCAGGGGTCTGCTGCACCGCAACAATGCCGCCAACAAGAAGAGCAAGATGACCATCAAGCTGAGCAAACTGGCTTGAGCGCGCGCGAAGGGAAAGCCGTCTGGTGAACAGGCGGCTTTTTTCGTATCCTTCGACATCCATCTGTGGTAAAATGACAGCTAGAACACATCCCAAGGCGCTGACTGCTGAAATCCTGCGCAGCGGACCTTAGGCGCTGTTTGAACAATGGAACTATGCCCAACGGCGAGAAATTTTTTCACCAGAGGAAGCCAATTTGACGCAGGAATACTGGATGTATTTCAAGGAAAATTGGCAAAGCATGGCGGAAAAAAAGCCGGCGTTGGGGCATCTTACCATGTTTCAAACAAGCCCTAATCACAGCGGAGAAAGGAGGACCGCCCATGAAAAAAATTCTTTCTCTCCCCCCGGTTTCCTTTGTGCTGGAGACGGTCCAGGCATATCTTCAGGTGGGGGCGCCCCGGTCCGCGGCGGCGCTGTCCTACTTTTTGATCCTCACGCTATTCCCCCTGCTGATGTGCGTCAATTATTTTATCGGTCTGTTCCACCTGGATTTGGAGAACCTGTTGCGCTCTCTGGACCAGATCCTGCCTGCCGGCGTTCTGGTTATTATGGAGGACTATCTGCGCTATGTGGCCGACAGCCAGTCCAGCGCCCTGCTGCTGGCCAGTCTGGTCACCATCCTCATCTCTGCCTCGGCGGGCCTGCGTACCCTGTTGGCCACCCTGGACAATCTCCACGGGACGCGCAATGTCCCTGTTGTCCGCCGAGTGCTGTTCAGCATACTGCTGTCCGCCCTCTTTCTGCTCACCATCTATCTGTCAGTAGTGGTGATCTTCACTGGAGAGTGGTTCTTTTGGCTGCTGGAGGAACAGCTGCCCCAGCGGTTAGTAGAACTGCTCCCCCTGTCCATCCTCTCCGGTCTGTGGCCCTGGATGCGCTACCTGCTGTTGTTCTGCTTTGTCCTGCTGCTGGTGCTCATTGTCTACCGGGCCGGCACCCCGCAGGGCGCCATGCGCCTGCCTGTGGTGGTAGTGTCCTCCCTGGTGGCGGCCCTGGCAATGGTAGCGGCCTCGGTGCTCTTCTCCTGGTTCATCGGAATGTCCTCCCGCTACGCCCTGGTCTACGGTTCCCTCGCCTCCCTCATCATCCTGCTGGTGTGGCTCTATCTGTGCGGCAACATCCTGCTGCTGGGCGCCGCAGCTGGCCGGGTGCTGGAACGCCGCATGAAACATTGAGATATCTTCTGGACTGGCCTGTACCTTCGGCCAGTCTATTTTCTCCCTTTCCAAACTAGGTGAAATGTGCTATGCTTATGGTGAAAAAATTTTCCCGCCCGGGACTTCGGGGCGGGGGATGAGGTGACGGTATGAACAAAGTAATCCGCCAGTTGAACCGTGATATCATCGAGGCTCTGGCCGCCCGTCGGCCGGGAGGGCAGGCTCACCGGAAAGCACTCCAGGAGCTGATGAAGCAGCCGGCCTGGACGGAGGGACTCTCCGCCCTCTTCCCCATCCGGGAGCGGCTGAGTTGTACCCATATTTTAGCGCTGTGCACCCCCATTTTAGACCGAATCTGCCCCGAGCCGCCGGAGCGGGGCTGGGGTCCCTTTTGCTACCAGTACATCTGCGGCGTCATGTTTCCGGAAAACGGCTTTGCCCCCGAGGCGGAACGCTGCGGCAGCGGGGCGGAATTCTACCTCACTGTCCTACAAATTTTGCTGGACCAGGAGCGTGCCGCCCTGCCCTTCGACCCCATGCTGGACTTTCAGTTCCTCACCGAGGAGGAGTATGAGCTCTGCGACAAGGCCCGGGAGTACCGCCGTTTCCTGGCCGCCTGGCGGGGCGAGTTCCTCTATGAGTTGATGCGCCTGGGGATGGAGGTCACCCCTTTTAAAACCCTGAGCCACATCTCTGGGGTTCATTACATCGCCATGACCGCGGCCCGGGGGCTGGCCGCGGCGGGGGTAGAAGTGGACTTGGCCCTTATCTCTGCCGCCGCCGCCGCCCACGACGTGGGCAAATTTGGCTGCCGCCCGGGGGAGCGGGTACCGTACCTCCACTACTACTACACCGACCAGTGGCTTCTGGAGCGGAAGATGGAGGACATCAGCCACATTGCCTCCAACCACTCCACCTGGGATTTGGAGCTGGAGTCCCTATCGGCGGAGTCCCTCCTGCTCATCTATGCCGACTTCCGCTCCAAATCAGAGCGGGACAAGCAGGGCAACGAGGTGGTGGTCCTCTACCCCCTGGACCAGTCCTTTCAGGTAATCCTGTCCAAGCTGGACAACGTGGACCGAAAAAAGCGCCGCCGATATGAGTTTGTCTACGGCAAACTCCACGACTTTGAGGACTATATGCGCCGCCTTGGGGTGGATGTAGATCTGACCGGCGCGTCCCAGTCTCCAGCCCCCTCCAAGGACCCCGCGCTCATGGGGCCGGACGAGACCTTGGACAGCCTGATACTGCTCTCGGTTGAGCACAACTTAAAGCTGATGCACATGCTGTCCAACGAGCAGAAGTTCGGCAACATCATCGAGGGGGCCCGTTCCGCCAAAAGCTGGCAGCAGCTGCGGGCCTATCTCAACGTCTTTGAGGAGTATTTCACCTATCTGTCCGTCCGGCAGAAGACCCAGGCCCTGTCCTTCCTCTACGAACTGCTGATGCACCGTGAGGGCGACATTCGTCGTCAGGCCGGCGCCCTTATCGGCCAGATCATCGCCCGGTTCCACCTGGTTTACCGCAAGGAGATCCCCGCCGATGCCCAGAACGACCCGGCAGAGGAAGTGCCCTTCACCCTGTGGAGTCAGTATCTGGACATGATCATCTTCCCTGACCACAAGACCACCCCTCAGCAGCGGTCCCACATCAGCTACACCCTGAAGCTGGTGGTGGAATCTATGCTTCACCACGCCAGACCTGGAGACATCCCCCGCTTTCTAGACGTGCTGCTGAGCTACTACGGCGATCCGACACATACCGATGCGGACACCGCCTTCACGCTGCTGGACGCGGCCCGGTATCTGCCCCCCAAGTACTACGGGGAGGAGACCCGGGAGAAGCTGGTGGACTTTGCGGCCCACTTCTCCGCGGCGGACGACCCCAAGCTGGTCACTGCCGCCCTGCAGTTCCTGCGGGAGACGGTGCGCAATATCCCCCGCAGCCACCCCCAGATGACCCGTATCGCCCGTATCGCTGCAGATACGCCCTCCCGCCAGCTGACCACCGTCTTCCTCAAGTGCCGTATCCTGCGCCGGGCGGGGTGGGAGGTGTCCCCGCTGGAACAGACCCTCTACCACACCGATATCACCAGCGAAGTATTTCTGGACAATCTGAAGATTGCCACCCCCTGGATTGTCAAGGTGGCCGGAGTGGAGCTGCTGCGAGATCAGGTAGAACACGGCCTGAAGGGGCATATCCTCCACATCGCCACCCATTTTTCCAACCTAGTCAAGGTGTCGGAGCGGGTGGTGGTGCGCCACACTGCCGGCTCCGCCCTGGTACATACCCTGTCTCTGCTGCGCCGGGAACAGCGCAACGAGGTGGTGGTAGAGCTGGGCAAGGGATTGGAGATGGGCCAGTACGAGATCTCCAAGTACATCCCCCAGTATTTGGGGGAGGCCGCCCTGTACCTCCACCCCAGCGAACTGGACGAGCAGGTGCTGTGGCTGAAATCTCTGCTGGGCTCCCCCAACGACTCCGCCGTAGCCGGGGCGCTGAACACCATTGCCGTCCTGCTCCAGCACTACCCCTCCTACAAAGAGCGATTCTCCGAGAAGCGGGAGGTCTATGAGGCCCGTCGTCAGGAGTTGCTGGGGCTGCTTCTCCAGGGCCTGGCCCACTATCGGGAGACTGTGCGGCAGGAGGCCCTGCTGGTTACCGGCAAGCTCCTGTTCGAGAGCTCCATTCTGGACATGGAGGAGAAGGCCCGGCTGTTCGCCCTGTGCTACCGAAAGCTGCTCTTCCTCACCCGGGAGTCCCATCGCCAGGACGGGCTGACGCTGTTCTACCGCGCCTCCGCCTTGGCGCACATCAACCGCTTCATCGCCCTGCGGCGGCTGGACCACGGTCCCTTTGCCTTTGAGACGCCCCGAAAGATCGCCTTTTTCCCTGGCACCTTCGACCCCTTCACCCTGTCTCACAAGGGAATTGTCCACGCTATCCGGGACCTGGGCTTCGAGGTATACCTCGCGGTGGACGAGTTCTCCTGGTCCAAAAAGGCCCAGCCCCACCTGATCCGGCGGCAGATCGTTAACCTGTCTATCGCGGGGGACTTCCATGTCCACCTCTTCCCCGATGATATCCCGGTGAACATCGCAAACCCCGCCGACCTGAGACGGCTGACCCAGCTCTTCCCCAATCAGCAGGTCTATATTGTGGCGGGGAGCGACGTGGTGGCCAACGCCTCCTCTTACCAGGCCCAGCCCCAGCCCTACTCCATCCACCAGATGAACCACGTCATCTTCCGTCGGGCGGGAGAAAAGGAGCTGCCCGCCCCGCTGCCCATCACCGGTCAAGTCATCCAACTCCAGCTGCCCCCCCACCTGGAGGACATCAGTTCCACCCGCATTCGGGAAAATGTGGACCTGAACCGGGATATCTCCAACTTTATTGACCCGGTGATTCAGGACTTTATCTATCAGAACGGCCTCTACCTCCGGGATAGCCAGGACAAACCAATGCTGGGCATGGGAGACCTGGATTTCCAGTGGGTGGACGAGCTGGACGGTGAACTGTTCTCCCTGCTGTCCTCGATCTGGCCGGAGCGGACAGCTGGCCTGTCCGCAGCCAGGAGCAAGGGGGACCAGCTCTTGATTCTGCGGGGCACCACCGACAGCAATCCCCTGGGCTTTGTGTGCTACCGCCTGCTGTCCACCTCCCAACTCTTCGACGCCCTGGAGGACAACGAGCTGGCTGACCGCATCCGCCTGCGCTCTGCGGGGGATGTGCTGCTGATTACCGCCCTGGGGGTGGACTACAGCACCGCTCAGCGCAAGGACCTGGGCCACCTGCTGCTGTGTGAGCTCATCGCCTGGGCCCTGGAGCGGGAGTGTGTCTACGCCGTCTGCCGCACTCGGAGCGGGCAGCTGGAACCCGCCATGGACGCGCTGCTCACCCGTATGGGTTTTGTGGCCCGAGAGGGGGACGCCCCCATTCGGGAGGTGGACATGCGGGCCCCCACAGTCCTCATCCAAAACCTGTCTACCGCCATCCAAGAGCCTCTAAACCGCAATCCCCGGGTGCTGGCCGCCATCCGCCGGGGCCACGAGCGTCTTCAGCTGGCCCTGACCGGTCTGTACCCCGGCTCCCTGGTGCTCACCCTGTCCTCTGACATCATCCACCACCGGCTGCTGAAGAAAATTACCGACTACAACCACGTGCCCATCACCCCCACCTCCCCACGGATTCTGGGGGAGAGCATGTGCGTCCCCTTCGGCAAGATGCTTCGGGGCCGAATTGTGCCCAATACCGTGACCAAGACCATCCACACCGACAAGGTATTTACTCCGGACCTGAAGGAGAGCACCTTGGAGGCATTCCCCTACTACGCCCCTATCCCCAGCCAGATCAGAACCATCAAATCCTTCAACCGCCCAGTGATTTTAGTAGACGATCTGATGCACCCCGGCTTCCGATTTAAGGTGCTGGGTCCCATCCTCAAGAAGGAAGAGGTACCCATCCAGGTGGTGCTGGTGGGTGTGCTGTCCGGCTACGGCAAGGACCTGATGCGGGCCTGGGATCAGCCGGTGGACGCGGTCTACTTCCTGCCCCGACTGGGTCAGTGGTTTGTGGAGGCCACCCTGTACCCCTTCATCGGGGGCAACACCGTTCGGCGGCCCAATTCCCCGGTGCCCGGTCTGCTGCCCGGCATCAACCATATCCTGCCCTACGCCGCCCCCGCCTATCAGGAGGCGTGCGGCCGGGACGCGGTGGTCCAGCTGTCCCGGTGCTGCCTAGAATCCGCCCTGGATTTGATGCGGGCCCTGGAACAGGAATACCGCATCCTCTACGGTCGGAACCTCACCCTCTCCCGTCTGCCCGAGGCGGTAATTCTCCCCCTGTGCCCCGATAAGGGCACCTGTCTGCACTACGACCCCAACCTCTCCGCCTCGGTCTATCTGGAGAACGATTTGGAACAGCTGCTGCGGCAAAATCAGTAAGACAGCTGCAATCGGCGGAGAAGATAAGACGCCTTGAAAGCGGGCATTTGGAAGGGCAGACACACCAGGATGTGTCGCTACAATTTCATACCGGAAGTGATGTTATAATGTATTATTACAATGTTAACGGCGCCACGCTGGTCTCCCTCATCCCGTTGGAGGGCCTCGGGCCCGAGGCGGAGCCCTCCAACAGCTGGCGGCTGTTCGCCGCCGTCTCCGGTGACCCGATGCTGGGCCGAGGTTCCTTTCGCGTGACCCACCCCGGCCAGCTGCTGGCCGGACATGGCCTGGAGGTGCTGGACGCCTCCCGCCTGCCCAGTTTTGACGACGGCCCCACCAGCGCCATAGTCCCAGGTGCCTGCATCCCCCTGGAGGTGGATGAGACGGTCCAACAGGCCATCTCTGACAGCCGGCTTACCGCCGTCAACATCAGCCGCCCCGGCTGGGAAGATCTGCTGAAATGGTCTCCCCGCCCCGGTCGGAAGCGGGTAAACATCCTGGCCATCGGCGATGTAGGCTCCACTCTCCTCACTGGGCTGAAGCTGCTGGGGGGGGATGTGATCTCCTCCATCGGCATCTGCGACCTGTCCGACCAGATCACCGACCGCTGGGAATTTGAGATGGGCCAGATCAACTTGCCCTGGGACTACAACGCCTTCCCCGAGGTGGAGGTCATCCCCCCAGATCGCCTCTTCGACTGTGACATGTTTGTCTTTGTGGCCTCCAAGGGCATCCCCCCGGTGGGCTCTCAGGTGAAGGACGTGCGCATGGCCCAGTTTGAGGCCAACGCCGGCATTGTGAAGCACTACGCCAAAATGGCCCGGGCAAAACAGTTCCAAGGGCTGTGGTGCGCCGTGTCCGACCCGGTGGACCCCCTGGCCAAGACGGCCTATCTGGAGAGCAACCGGGACGAGAACGGCAATTGGGACGGCAGGGGTATGCGGCCTGAGCAGATTCAGGGCTTCGGCCTGGGCGTCATGAACGCCCGGGCGGCCTACTTCGCCAAACGGGACCCCCGTCTGGCCTCTTTCCTCACCGAGGGCCGCTCCTTCGGCCCCCATGGAACTGGACTGTTTGTCGCCAACTCCATTGAAAACTACGACGAGGCGCTGTCCCAGGAGTTGACCCACCTCACCGTCACCGCCAATCTAAAGATGCGGGAGATCGGCTTTAAGCCCTATGTGGCCCCCGCCCTGTCCTCCGGGGCGCTGTCTCTGCTGCTCACCCTCCGGGGGGAGTGGCACTGCGGGTCTGTCTTCTTAGACGGGGTCTATATGGGGGTGAAAAACCGCTATACCCCCGCCGGGGTGGAGACCGAGCTGCTGCCCCACATCCCGGACCAGCTCTTCGGCCACATCCGGGAGGCGGCGGAGCATTTAAAGACCATTATATAGATGGTTCGCAGAGGCGGCCTGTGGCCGCCCCTACACGCATCTTGTAAGAAGGTGAAGCTATGCCTATAATCCTTATTTATCCCACCCCAGACGAGGGGTGGGCCGGACAGCGGCTGGAGGATATTTTAAGGCGGGCCCTGGCCGGACGAGAAGTCCGAATGGTCCAGACGGTGAAGGATATGGTCAACCTGGAGGGCCAGCGGCTGCTGTTTGCGCTGGCTCTGGGGGACAATGGTACCAATCTGGAGTATGTGCGCATGCTGTCCCGGCTGCGGAAGGAACCCGGCCTGCTGGCCGGCTGCACTGCCGGGCTCATTGTGGACGGGGCGGGGGAGCTGTACACCAAATCTGCCGCCGCCGAGGCCGCTCTGGCCCTCAATCGGGCGGGCTGCGCCCTGGTGGGCCGGCCCCTGGTGGAGGGCACCGGCTCCCTGGCCAACTTTGCCGTCCAGGCCCAGCTTTTAGAAACCAACCTGATGGGGGCCTACCGGGCCGCCGCCGCTGAACTGGCCGACCAGGTGGAGCATTTTGCCTTTTCCAAGAAGGAGCGGCCGGAGGTGCTGGTTCTCCACGCCTCCAGCCACCACACCTCCAACACTATGGATCTGTGGTCCCGGGTGAGGGAGCAGGTGGAGGGACGGTGTATCATCCAGGAAATCGGCCTGCGCAACGGCACTGTGTCCGACTGTTCCGGCTGTCCCTATACCATGTGCCTCCACTTTGGCGAGCAGGGGGGCTGCTTCTATGGCGGCGTCATGCAAGATGAGGTCTACCCCGCTGTCCGGACCGCTGACGCTCTGGTTCTGCTGTGCCCCAACTACAACGACGCCCTGTCCGCCAACCTCACCGCCTTTATCAACCGCCTCACCGCCCTCTTCCGCCAGACCCGTTTTTACGACAAGGCAGTCTTTGCCATCGTGGTGTCAGGCTATTCAGGGGGGGACATGGTGGCCCGGCAGGTGGTGGCCGCCATGAATATGAACAAATCCTTTTATCTCCCCCAGAACTTTGCCCTCATCGAGACGGCCAACACCCCTGGTCAGGCCCTGGCCCTGCCGGGCATCGGAGACCGCCTGGAGTCTTTTTCTCACAACATCTTGGATACCCTGTGCCTATAATGGGTGAGAAGAGAGGAAGTCTCTCTGTCTCATGGATTTCAAATACTGAATCAGTCTTTCCTCGGATAATTAAGGAGCGCCCCCGGCGGGGGCGCTCCTGTTGCAAGGTAAGAAGATTTCATTGGACCCGGTGTCGGGATCGGGATCGTCGCCCCTCGTCGGAGCAAAGTCCACTTTATTTGGGACGCCCTGCGGGTATCCCTCACCGCGTTCCCCTGCCCCTCCTCTCCAACCGCGCCCCGCATACGCTGGGCTCGCGGTTGGAGCCGCCTGCGGCGGCTTAATTGGAAGCAGTATCCGGATCAGTGTCGTCGCCCCAGAGCATATTGCGGCGCAGCTCGGCGCCCACAGTCTCCATCTGGTGCTTGGCCAGCTGGGCCCGTTTGGCGTTAAAGAAGGTGCGGCCATTCTTGTTCTCCGCAATCCAGCGGCCGGCGAACACGCCGTCCTGGATGTCGGTGAGGACGGCCTTCATGTTCTTCTTGGTCTCCTCGTAGGGCAGGATGCGGGGGCCGGAGACGTACTCGCCGTACTCGGCGGTGTCAGAGATGGAGTAGTTCATCATGGCCACGCCGCCCTTGTTGATCAGGTCGATGATGAGCTTCATCTCGTGGATACACTCGAAGTAGGCGTTCTCGGGGGCGTAGCCCGCCTCCACAAGGGTCTCGAAGCCCAGCTTCATCAGCTCCACCACGCCGCCGCACAGGACGGCCTGCTCGCCGAAGAGATCGGTCTCGGTCTCGTCCTGGAAGGTGGTCTCCATCACGCCGCCCCGGGCGCCGCCGATGCCGGCGGCGTAAGCCAGGGCCAGCTTATAGGCGTCGCCGGTGGCGTTCTGCTCCACAGCGATGAGGCAGGGCACCCCCTTGCCGGCCACGTACTGGGACCGGACAGTGTGGCCGGGGCCCTTGGGGGCGATCATGGCCACGTCCACCCCGGCGGGGGGGACGATCTGCTTAAAGTGGATGTTGAAGCCGTGGGCGAACATGAGCATGTTGCCGGCGGACAGGTTGGGGGCGATGTCCTTTCTGTAGACGTCAGCCTGGACCTCGTCGTTGATGAGCATCATCACGATATCGCCCCACTTGGCGGCCTCGGCCACCGTCTTCACCTGGAGCCCGGCCTTCTCGGCGTTGGCCCAGTTCTTGGAGCCCTCACGCAGGCCGACGCACACGTCACAGCCCGAGTCCTTCAGGTTCATGGCGTGGGCGTGGCCCTGGGAGCCGTAGCCGATGATGGTGATCTTCTTGCCGTCCAGATAGCCTAATTCACAGTCCTTTTCATAGTACATTTTTGCCATAGTAAACACTCCTTATCAAAATAGGTAAAACTAAAGTTGTCGAGCCATGATTTTTTATCATATCACAGCGCCGCAAAAAAGAATGATAACTTTGATACAATTAAAGAATATTCTTGTACAAATCAGGGGCGCTTCTGTCGCCGCCTGCTGAGGAAAATGACGGGGCAGCGGTCACCTTGTGGTTTTGCCCGCCCGCTCACAGCACATTTTTGCCGTAATTGTATTCCTCCTTGAGTTTGTTGTCGTCATAGATGGTGCTGCGCCCTCTCTCGATGGCGATGGTACCCGTCTTCGCGATCTCCAGAATGCCGAAGTCGGCCAGCAGACCGGTGAGGGCGGCCGTCTTCTCCTTGTCTCCGAAGATGGCGACGGTGAGGGTCTCCCGGCTCACATCAATGATGTTGGCCCGGAAGATGTTGGCCATCTGGATCACCTCGTCCCGGGCATTGCGGTCAGCGGCCCGGACCTTGATAAGGGAGAACTCCCGCTGGATGGAGGTGCCCTCGTCCAGGATCTTAACCGCCAGAACAGGGATCAGCTTGCGGCACTGGTCGGCGATCTGGTTGATCATTAATTCGTCGGCCAGCAGGACAATGGTGATCCGGGTGACGTGGGGCCTGTCGGTCTCACCGGAGACGATGGACTCGATGTTGTACCCCTTCCGGGAAAACAGCCGGGCCACCTGGCTCAGCACCCCGGGGATATCCTGGACCAGAATAGACAGAGTGTACTCCTTTTTCTGGGCATCAAATTCACGTTTCATTCTGTCCACCCCCTTATTTCAGCAAAAAGTCGGTGATGTGGGCGCCGCCGGCCACCATAGGCCGGACCATCTCGTCCATATCCAGCACACAGTCGATGACGCAGCCCCGGTCCGCCTCCAGGGCGGCGGCGAAGGCCGTCTCCATCTCCGCCATGGTAGTGGCACGAAAACCCTTGAGCCCGTATGCCTCGGCCAACTTGACGAAATCAGGGCCCCGGTCCAGGGTAGTTTCGGAGAACCGCTTGTGGTAGATGAGATTCTGCCACTGGCGGACCATGCCCAGGGTGCCGTTGTTGAACACCACCGTGATGATGGGCAGATGGTAGTGCTCCACGGTGGCCAGCTCGTGGCAGTTCATGCGGAAGCAGCCGTCGCCCGTGGTGTGGATCACCACCTTGTCCGGGTTGCCCGCCTTGGCCCCGATGGCCGCCCCCAGGCCGAAGCCCATGGTGCCAAAGCCGCCGGAGGTGAGCAGCTGCCCGGGGTAGTCGAAGTGGAAGTGCTGGATGGACCACATCTGATGCTGGCCCACGTCGGTGGCCACGATGGAGTCTTGGGGGGCCAGGCGGCGTATGGTCTCCAGCACCTGTTTTGGGGTGAGGGTCTCACTCTGCCGGGGGACGGAGGGGGCCCGCAGGGGGAGTATATGTGCCTTCCACTCCGGGTGACTGTACTGGGGCAGGCGCTGGTTTAAGAGGGCCAGCACCCGCTTGGCCGAGCCGATAATGTGGTGGTCGGTGAGGACGTTCTTGTCAATCTCCGACCGGTCGATGTCGATGTGGACGATCTTGGCCTGACTGGCGAAGGTATCGGGCTGGAGGGCCACCCGGTCAGAGAAGCGGCAGCCCACGGCAATCAGAAGGTCACACTCATTGCAGGCCACATTGCTGGCCTGGGAGCCGTGCATTCCGATCATGCCGGTAGTGAGGGAGTGCCCGCCAGGGAAACCGCCCCCGCCCATGACGGTGATAGCCACTGGGGCGTCCAGCTTCTCGGCGAACGTTTGAAACTCCCTGTGGGCCCGCCCCCGGACCACGCCGCCGCCGCAGATGAGCAGGGGCTTCTCCGCCTGGGCGATCATGTCCACCAGCGTGTCGATGTCCCCGATGTTAGGCTCAGGGGCCTTCAGGTCGTGGCTGTCCGCCAGAGATTTCAAGCTGCCGCACTTCCGGTTCTCCGTCCAGGGGACAAACTCGTAGTCGATCTCCACACTGGGGAAGGTCACGTTTTTCAAAAAGTCGATGACCACCGGCCCGGGCCGGCCGGTGGCCGCCACGGCAAAGGCCTGGCGCATCACGTCAGGGATGGTCTGGGGGTCCCGGACCAGGTAGGTGGCCTTGGTGATGGGCATGGCGATGCCGGTAATATCCACCTCCTGAAAGGCATCCTTGCCCAGCAGAGGTTCTGTGACGTTGCAGGTGATAAAGACCACTGGGGAGGAATCCATGTAGGCGGTGGCAATACCGGTGGTTAAATTGGTGGCTCCCGGGCCGCTGGTGGCAAAGCACACCCCCACCTTGCCGGTGGACCGGGCGTAGCCATCCGCGGCGTGGGAGGCCCCCTGCTCATGGGCTGTCAATACGTGGTGTATTTTGTCCTTGTAGTTGTACAGCTCGTCATAGAGGTTCAGAATGGTCCCGCCAGGATAACCGAAGACGGTGTCCACCTCCTGCTCCAGCAGGCACTCCATAATGGCCTCGGTCGCTCTGATTTTCATAAATTCGCCTCTTTTCGGTAATTCTTTCGTCCCTCATAGGGACAGCCTCCTTTGCCCAAGGAGGCTTATGGGCGCCAAGCGAAAGGTCTTTCTTACTGGCAGCCCCTCAACTTCTGATCCGCTCCAAAAACCACGCCCGCTGTTCCGCCTCCTCCGGGGAGAAGCAGATATCCATCAGCCCCTGGAACAGGGTCGATTCCTCTTGCAGAGAGGGGATGTTCTGTGGGCCGCGCCCGCTGCCCTCATGCCAGCCGATGATGTAGGCCACCATTTTGGGCCGAAACAGATCGATCCCCCAGGCCTCTGTCCAGCTCTGCCGCAGACAGATCATCGGCTGTTTCTCGTACTCCCGGTAGATCCGCAGCGTCCGATACTCTGGGCAGTCCAGCAGGGAATAGCGGTAGACTGTCTCATCCACTACAATTTTCCGGGACTTTTTCCACCATCGTCTCATAATCTCGCTCAAAGGCTAAATCTTCCCCCCGCCCTTTTGCAGGGCGATTACACCGGTGCGGACCACTTCCAAAATGGAGAAGGGCCGAAGCATAGCCTCGAAGGTGTCGATACGGTCGGGGGTGTCGGACAATTCCAAGGTCATGGAGTTGGGGGAGATGTCAGACACCTTGGCCCCCATAATATCGCAGATGGTCATAATATCCTGCCGGGTCTTATTGGTGGCGTTGACCTTCAGCAGCGCCAGTTCCCGACCGATCATCTTATCCTCGGGGATGGTGCGCACCTTGATGACCTCAATCAGCTTGTTCAGCTGCTTTTCCACCTGCTCCACCACGCTGTTGCCGCTGTCAACGATGATGGTGATGCGGGAGATGGTGGGGTCATCGGTGACGCCCACAGCCAGAGAGTCGATGTTAAACGCCCGGCGGGAGAACAGCCCGGTGATGCGGTTGAGTACGCCGGCCTGGTTCTCTACCAGGACAGAAATGGTCTGTTTCATATTCTCCCTCCTTTAATCGGTGGTGGCTACGTCGGGGTGGACCTGACAGATCATCAGACAGGGGCCCGCCTCAGACAGGAAACGGTCCATGGAGCCCTCCAGCTCCGCCTCCTCGCTGACGGTGACACAGGGGATGCCGTAGGCGGCGGCAATGGTCTCAAAGTCGGGGGAACCGTCCAGGTCCACGCCAAAGGGGCCGTGGTAGGGGGCGCGGCTCTGGATCTGGTGGACCAGCCCCAGGGTGTTATTTCGGAACAGGACAATTTTCAGGTCCATGCCGGCAAATTTGACGGCGGCCAGCTCGTTCATGGCCATCTGGAAGGAGCCGTCGCCGCAGATTACCACCGTCTGCCGGTCTGGCTGGGCCACCTTCACTCCCACTCCGGCGGGCAGGGCGTAGCCCATGGTGCCCAGGCCGCCGCTGGTCAGGAGACGGCCGTGCTTCTGGGGCAAATACTTACAGGTAAAAATCTGGTTCTGGCCCACATCCACACAGACCACCGCGTTGTCGGCCAGCCTGTCCCCCAGCTTGCGCATCACGGTGCCCGGGAAGACGTACCCGGGGCGGCTTGGGAATGTACGGCTCAGCTCAGCCTTGCGGAAGTCGGCCAGCCGAGCCCGCCACTCGGTACAGTCGGGGGCCTGAACCCCCAGATCCAGAATTTGACGGAGGATCACCTTCACGTTCCCCACCAGTGGGACGGCAGCCTGCATGTTCTTGCCGATCTCAGCCGGGTCCACGTCGATGTGGATGGTGGCCATCCGCCGCTGAATCTCATCGGGCTGGATAATGGCCCGGTCGGCCGCCCGGGTGCCCACCATGATGAGCAGGTCAGACTTGGCCAGCGCCTTGTTGGCGCAGTGGTTGCCGTGGGCCCCAATCATCCCCATGTTCAGGGGGTGGCTGGTGGGCATAAGGGAAATGCCCATCATGGTCTTCACCACCGGAATGCCCGCCCCCTCGGCCAGCTCCAGCAGCTCGGCCTGGGCGTCGGCCAGCCACACGCCGCCGCCGGCGCAGATAAGGGGCTGCTTCGACCTGCCGATGGCCTCGGCCACCCGCTTGATCTGCAGGTCATTGCCCTTTACGCTGGGCTTGTAGCCCCGGATGTTCACCGTCTCCGGCCAGTCGAATCCCTTCAGGGTCTGTTCCTGCACGTCAATGGGGATGTCAATCAAAACTGGGCCGGGCCGGCCGGTGGAGGCGATGTGAAAGGCCTCTCGGACCACTCGGGGGATCTGATTGGGGTCCTTCACCAGGTAGCTGTGCTTGGAAAAGGGGGCCACTGCGCCGGTGATATCCACCTCTTGGAAGATGTCCCGGCCGAGAAGATGGCTGGGTACCTGGCCGGTGATGGCCACCATCGGGATGGAGTCCATGTAGGCGGTGGCAATGCCGGTAATCAGGTTGGTGGCCCCCGGGCCGGAGGTCACCATGCACACCCCCACCTTGCCGCTGACTCGGGCATAGCCCGAGGCCATGTGCCCCGCGTTCTGCTCGGTCCGTACCAGAGTGTAGCCGATCTCGGGGGTGTCCTTCAGGGCGTCCACTGCCGGGCAGATGGTGGCCCCGGCGTAACCGAATATGTGGGTCACCCCCTCCCGCTTTAAGCTCTCAATCAGAGCCTGCGCTCCATTCATAAAACGTCACCTCCATTGGGATATGTAATGGGAAAAGAAAAAAGCCCCGTCCCATCTTTTGAAAGATAGGACGAAGCCGACGCTCCGTGGTACCACCTAAATTCATGGCCTGTGCCATGCGCTCGTTGCCCTATAACGGCGGGAAACCGTTCCGACCTACTGCGGCCTTCCGCCAGTTCAGTTGGACTGCTCACGGGTGAGGTTCAGCGAAAGGTCCTTCACAGGCGCTTACACCAGCCGCGCCCTCTCTCCGCATCCAGACAGGCTTACTATCCCGATCATCGCTTTTTATAAAATGATTGCTCATTATCTTACCTCATCAGACTCTATTTGTCAATTCTTTTTTTCAATTTTAAAAGAAAAACAAGAGGAGCGTATAATTGTAGGAGTGCAATACATGTTGGACAGTAGAGGAAGAAAAGAGTAGAAGGATGAGGCCACATCGGTTAAAGTTGCGTTGTCACACAGCAACTGACCGAGAGGGGGCCACATCCTTCATGAGCAAGAGTATAACACAGAACATGGCATACAGGCAATCTCTAATGAAATACGTGGAGAAATATGGCGTCAGCCGAGCCAGCCGGAAGTACAACAAGAGCCAGCCTTATATCTACTTCTGGCGGGCTGGATGGGATGGGAACGTGGAGTCCCTTGACTTCCTGAAACGGCTAGTGAAGTGGTATGCCCGTAAGGGGATCCATGTGGAATATGTCCAGACTGACAACGGTTTTGAATTTACTAACCGTTTTTCCAACAGCAAACGAGACATCCCAACCCTTTTTGAGAAAACCGCCGCTGAGCTGGGCGTCCAGCATAAGCTGATCCGTCCTTACACGCCCAGACATAATGGCAAGGTAGAGCGCAGCCACAGGGAAGACCAGAAACGCTTTTATTCTCTCCACTCTTTCTTCTCTCTGCCTGACTTTCAGAAGCAACTCGCTGTGCATAACCGCCGTTCCAACAACCTTCCGATGAGACCTCTCGCTTGGCT
>CAPGBJ010000060.1 GCA_948616425.1 uncultured Oscillospiraceae bacterium | reverse complement strand
GGGGAGAACTTGTCGCCCACATAGGCACCGGAGATGGCCATACCAGCGGTGATGGGGGCGGGGATGCCCAGGCCGGCCCCGATGCCCAGCATGGCGATGCCCATGGTGGCGGTGGCGGTCCAGGAGGAGCCGCAGGCCAGGCCCACGATGGCGCACAGGAAGCAGCCGATGGGCAGGAACAGCTGGGGAGTGAGCAGGTTCAGCCCGTAGTAGATCAGGGCGGGGATGGTGCCGGACATGAGGAAGGAGGCGACCAGCAGACCAACGGTCAGCAGAATCAGGATGGCCTCCATGGTGGCGTTCAGCCGGTCGACCATGCCGGCCAGCATGTCGGAGAAGCTGTGGCCGCAGACGCAGCCGATAATGCAGGCCACCACGATGGACACGGCCAGCGGCATGTGGGCGTCCACATAGGTCCCGTCGGTGAAGTTCAGCCCGTAGATCATCAGGCCCATCATCACCACGATGGGGATGAGCGCCTCAACTACGTTGGGCAGGCGCACAGCGCGGGTCTTGGATTCCTTGGTTGGCATAGAATGTACCCCTCTTTCTTGATTCAAGTTCCAATACTTGACGTTCGGGATTCCTCTGATCTCCCCCGCGGCCCAGGCCCTCCCGCCGCAGACGGCGGACTGTCGCCTCCCTGAGGTCCTGGTCCAATGGATAGCCGTGGAGGAGCCCCTCTCCAGCGGTCCCCCGATTGCTGATATTTTACCATAACTTATGGTGAAAATCAACAAAATTTTTATCGAAAACAAAACTTGCTTGGGCATTATCACAGTCGAGCACTAGTGGAGAGGCGCATTAGTACACTGCTATCCAAAAGAGCCATTGCGGGAGAGGAGATTGGAGGCGAATTGGTCGGCCCTCCCGCCGCAAAACCGGCGTCAAAGGGCACTTTTACTTTAAGAACAAAAGTATTTATCCCAATGTGAAAAAAAAATATGGTTTACTGGATCGGCTTTGTGCGATATAATGGCAGCAGTTACATTCCGGGGGACACTTCGGAACCATATCGAACAAAATTTTATAGAAAGCAGGAGGCCCACGAAGATGAGCATCAAATCTGACATCGAGATCGCCCAGGAGCATATCCCTCAGCGCATTACGGAGATCGCCGCCGCGGCCGGCATCGACGAGAAGTACCTGGAGATGTATGGCAACTACAAGGCCAAGATTGACTATAAGCTGCTCAACGAGACCACTGCCCCAGACGGCAAGCTGATCCTGGTTACCGCCATCACCCCCACCCCCGCCGGCGAGGGCAAGACCACCACCTCTGTGGGCCTGGCTGACGGCCTGCGCAAACTGGGCAAGAAGGCCACCGTCGCCCTGCGCGAGCCCTCCCTGGGCCCCGTGTTCGGCGTGAAGGGCGGCGCCGCCGGCGGCGGTTACGCCCAGGTGGTCCCCATGGAGGACATTAACCTCCACTTCACTGGCGATTTCCACGCCATTGGCGCGGCCAACAACCTGATGGCCGCCATGCTGGATAACCACATTCAGCAGGGCAACGCTCTGGGGATCGACGTCAAGCAGATCACCTGGAAGCGGGCGGTGGACATGAACGACCGCCAGCTGCGCCATATCATCAACGGTCTGGGCGGCAAGATGCAGGGCGTGCCCCGCGAGGACGGCTTTGAGATCACCGTGGCCAGCGAGATCATGGCGGTGCTGTGCCTGTCCTCCTCCATCACCGACCTGAAGGAGCGGCTGGGCAAGATGATCGTGGCCTACACCTTCGACGGCAAGCCCGTCACCGCCCACGACCTGAAGGCCGAGGGCGCCATGGCCGCCCTGCTGAAGGACGCCATGAAGCCCAATCTGGTCCAGACCCTGGAGGGCACCCCCGCCTTCATCCACGGCGGCCCCTTCGCCAACATCGCCCACGGCTGCAACTCCGTCATGGCCACCCGTATGGCCCTGAAGATGGGCGACTACGCCGTCACCGAGGCCGGCTTCGCCGCCGACCTGGGCGCTGAGAAATTTATCGACATCAAGTGCCGCAAGGCCGGGCTCACCCCCTCCGCGGTGGTGATTGTGGCCACCGTCCGCGCCCTGAAGTACCACGGCGGCGTGCCCAAGCCCGAGTTGAACAGCGAGAACCTGGAGGCCCTGGAGAAGGGGCTGCCCAACCTGCTTCAGCACGTGGACAACGTGAAAAACGTCTACGGCCTGCCCTGCGTGGTGGCCATCAACGCCTTCCCCACCGACACCAAAGCGGAACTGGACTTGGTGGAGAAGAAATGCAACGAGCTGGGGGTCAATGTGGCCCTGTCCGAAGTCTGGGCCAAGGGCGGCGAGGGCGGCAAGGCCCTGGCCGAGGAGGTGGTCCGGCTGTGTGAGCAGCCCAACCAGTTCTCCTTTGTCTACGACGACCAGGCCTCCATTGAGGAGAAGCTGAACACCATCGTCACCCGGGTGTACCACGGGGACAAGGTGGCGCTCACCGCCAACGCCAAGAAGCAGGCCAAGCAGCTCACCGACCTGGGATTTGGCAGCCTGCCCATCTGCATGGCTAAAACGCAGTACTCCTTCTCCGACGACGCCGCCCTCCTGGGCGCCCCCAAGGGGTTTGAGGTCACCGTCCGCAACCTGAAGGTGTGCGCCGGCGCCGGCTTCATTGTGGCCCTCACCGGCGACATCATGACAATGCCCGGTCTGCCCAAGGTCCCCTCCGCAGAACGGATTGATATCGACGAGAACGGCGTTATCTCCGGCCTGTTCTGATTCCCCGCTGCTCCACCCAAAAGATGAGAACCCCCTCCGCGGACCTTGGGTCCGCGGAGGGGGTCTTTGCTATGGAACCGGGAGACGCAGTCGGGTCAATGGGACGCGGGAAAGGGGGAGTCCCCTTTTCCCAGCGGCAGACACGGCTTGACTATTGGGGCAGGGGAATATTTTTCTGGTCAAAGTATACCCCCAGTTCGACAGAGGTCTGGGAGTCTCCGTACTGCTTGATGGAAGACAGCAGCTGATCCAGTTCCCGGGTATCCGCCACGGCGAAGCGCAGCAGGGCATTGAGCCTGCCCACCAGATGGTGGTGGGCGGTGATGGCGGGGGCGTCCTCGCAGAACTGGCAAAACTGCTTGTATTTCTCCGGAAAAATGGCCACTAAAATAAAACCCGTCAGGTTACAGTCCAGGCAGTTGCGGTCAATATTGATGGTAAATCGCTTGATAATTCCCTTTTCCTCCATCCGGCGGATGCGTTCCGAGACGGCGGGGGCGGTGAGCCCCACTTGCTCGCCGATACATTTCAGGGTGATTCGGCTGTCTCTCTGCAGCAGATTGAGTATCTGATAGTCGGTTCGGTCCATTGCGGTGTCTCCTCCTTGCCGTTTTGTTGACATAGGGGCGTACGCCCGGTTTTCAGAGCGGTAATAGAGGCGGCTACAGCCGGTTGGAAAGCGGTCCATGTACCCCGTTCGGCGGGTCTCTCCGCGCCACACTCCACCATTTTTCCCAGAAATTCAGTCTGTCTCCCCGGAAAAACCTGTCTTCGTTTGGCAGAAAAATTCCCTCGCCGCTGGGCACAGTTTCCAGATTTCTACAGGGCCTGATACCCGGTGTGGGCCGGCGGGCAGTTCAGCGCACTACCCCCTTCTTGATGACGGTCTGTACCAGATTGCTGCCCATGCGGTAGCAGATGTAGTCCAGGTCGGGGGCGTCCCAGATCACCAGGTCGCCCTGCTTGCCCGGCTCCACCGAGCCCACCCTGTCGGCCATATCAATGGCGGAGGCGGCGTTGAGGGTGACGGCGGTGAGGACCTCCTCCGGGGTGAGCTTGTACTTGAGGCAGCCCAGGTTGATGACAAATTGCAGGTTCAGGCAGGGACAGGAACCGGGGTTGAAGTCGGTGGCCATGGCCACCGGGACGCCGGCGTTGACCATATCCCGGGCGGGGGCGAAGGTGGCCCCCAGGTAGAAGCTGGTGGCGGGCAGCAGGCAGGCCACCACGCCGCCCTTGGCCATGCTTTCGATGCCTTCGGGGGGACAGACGATGAGGTGTTCAGCGGAGATGGCGCCCATCTCGCCGGCCAGCTGGGAGCCGCCGATGGCCTCGATCTCGTCGGCGTGGATTTTGGGGCGCAGGCCGTGCTTCAGGCCCGCTTCCAGCACCTGGCGGGACTCCTCCACGGTGAAGGTATCGGCCTCGCAGAACACGTCGCAGTATTTGGCAATGCCCTGCTTGGCCACCAGGGGCATCATCTCCTCACAGACCAGCCGGATGTACTCGGCCCGGTTGGCCTTGTACTCGGCGGGCACCAGATGGGCCCCCATAAAGGTGGCCACAATGTCCATGGGGTGGCGGTCGTTCAGGTTTTTGATGACTTGCAGGGCCTTCAGCTCGTGCTCGGTGGCCAGGCCGTAGCCGCTCTTGGCCTCCATGGTGGTCACGCCGAAGCCCATCATCTCGTCCAGGGCCCGGGCGGCCTTGGCAGTCAGCTCCTCCTCGGTGGACTGACGGGTGGCGTTGGTGGTGGACTGGATGCCGCCCCCGGCGTTCTGAATTTCCAGATAGGTCTTGCCGTGGAGCTTCAGCCCCAGCTCGTTTTGCCGCCAGCCGCCGAAAATGAGGTGGGTGTGGGCGTCCACCAGGCCGGGGGTGACCAGATTGCCCTGGGCGTCGACGGTCTGGTCCGCTGCCGGGGCGGGGCCGGTGCCCACCTGAGCAATGACGCCGTCCTCCATCAGGACCCAGGCGCCCTTCAGGATCTGAATTTCTCCCTGTTCCGAACCTTTTTTGGGGCCACTGCCCTGGGGGGTGGCCAGCATCCCGATGTTGGTGACAATGGTTTTCATGTTGTTCTCCTTTCGGTGATAGGATACAAACGTGATGTAGGGCAAGGGCTCTGCCCTTGCCTCCTTTCAGAGGCGAACCCCTATCACAGGCAAGGGCAGAGCCCTTGCCCTACAGGATGGAAGTTTTCCAAAAGAGGGGACGTCGTGGGACGCCCCCTCTTTGATTCATTGATATCTTGTTATCAGCCCTGGATGCTCTTCAGCGCCTCAGCAATGATGGCGTCATCAGCCAGATAGGGCATGGTGATGTGATCCTGACCCTTGTACATCTCGTTGTACTCGGCCACGGTGGACATGGAGTTGGGGTTGCCCGCCCAGTTGCGGCGGGAGACGCCCACCATGGTGTCCCAGGGCATGGACATGCGCAGGATGGTGTCCACCCGCTCGGAGCCGTCCAGCACCATGCCGAAGCCGCCGTTGATGGCCTTGCCGATGCCGGTGCCGCCGCCGTTGTGCAGGGCGATGAGGCTCATGCCCCGGGCGGCGTTGCCCGCGTAGCACTGGGTGGCCATCTCGGCCATGATGTTGGAGCCGTCCTTAATGTTGGAGGTCTCGCGGAAGGGGGAGTCGGTTCCGCCGGTGTCGTGGTGGTCCCGGCCCAGCATGACGGGGCCGATCTCGCCGTTGCGGACCATCTCGTTAAACTTCAGAGCGATGTTCATACGGCCCATGGCGTCCTGATACAGGATGCGGCACTGGGTGCCCACCACCAGCTTGTTCTTCTTGGCGTCCCGGCACCAGACATAGTTGTCATAGTCCTGGTAGCGGCGGTTGTGGGCCTTGATGTACTCGGCGGCGGCGGCATCGGTCTTGTCCAGGTCCTCGGGGTTCCGGGACAGGCAGCACCAGCGGAAGGGGCCGTAGCCGAAGTCGAACAGGCAGGGACCCAGGATGTCCTCCACGTAGGAGGGGAACACAAAGCCGTCCAGGTCGTTCTCGCCGTTCTTGCAGATGGACTTGATGCCGGTGTCATACACCGCTTTCAGGAAGCTGTTGCCGTAGTCAAAGAAATAGGTGCCCTTGTCGTGCAGCTTGCAGATCATCTCATAGTGGTGCTGGAGGGTTTTGTCCACCAGCTTGGCGAAGCCCTCGGGGTCCTTGTCCAGCATCTCGGTGCGCTGCTCAAAGGTCAGGCCCTGGGGGCAGTAGCCGCCGTCGTAGGGCACGTGGCAGGAGGTCTGGTCGGACAGCAGGTCCACGTGGATATTGTTGTTGTAGACATACTCCAGCAGGTCCACAATGTTGCCGTGGTAGGCCACGGCGCAGGGCTGCTTGCTGGCCTGGTGGTCCTGGGCGATCTTCACGGCCTCGGCCAGGTCAGAGGTGCGGTGGCTCACCCAGCCCTGGGTGTAGCGGGTCTCAATGCGGGAGTCATCCACCTCGGCGATGATGGAGGCGGCGCCGGCGATCTCAGCGGCCTTGCCCTGAGCGCCCGACATGCCGCCCAGACCTGCGGAGATGAACAGCCGTCCGGCCAGGTTGCCGTCCTCGGGGATGCCCAGCTTCAGCCGGCCGGCGTTGAGCAGGGTGTTGAAGGTGCCGTGGACGATGCCCTGGGGGCCGATGTACATCCAGCCGCCGGCAGTCATCTGGCCGTAGTTGGCCACGCCGATGGCGGCGGCCCGGTTGAAGTCCTTCTGGTTGTCATACATGCCCACCATCAGGCCGTTGGAGATGATGCAGCGGGGGGCCAGCTTGTGGCTGTGGAACAGGCCCAGGGGGTGGCCGGACATGACCACCAGGGTCTGCTCGTCGGTCATGACCTCTAGGTACTTCTTAATCAGGCGGTACTGCATCCAGTTCTGGCAGACCTGGCCGGTCTCGCCGTAGGTGACCAGCTCGTAGGGGTAGAGGGCGATGTCGAAGTCCAGGTTGTTGTCGATCATCACCTGGAAGGCCTTGGCCTCGGTGCAGTTGCCCTTATACTCCTCAATGGGCTTGCCGTACAGCTTGCCGGCGGGGCGGAAGCGGTAGCCGTAGATGCGGCCGTGCTCCTCCAGCTCCTGGGCAAACTCCTTGGCCATCTGGGCGTGGTGGTCGGGGTGGATATACCGCAGGGCGTTCTTGATGGCCAGGGCCTTGTCGGCCTGGGACAGGTGGGACTCCCGGCGGGGGGCCCGGCGGTAGCCCTCCTCAAAGGCGGGGTACTCGGGCAGGTCGTAGTCCAGCTTGATGGTCATGGCGTCTGCGAGATTCATAAAAATTCCTCCGTTTCTTAAAAAATGAAAGCACACGGCTGGGAACTGTTTTCTATGTATTGTATTTTAACAAAAACATGGTAAAATGAAAAGAACCTGTGTGATATATTTGCCATACCAGAATGGTATAGCAAGGGGCCGCGGGGACGGATATTGTCCCCCCGTGTCAGAGGATTGAGAGGTACGCCATGAACTTCAAGCAACTGGAATATTTCGCCGCCGTGGCCGAGGAGGGGAGTATCTCCGGGGCGGCCCGGGTCCTCCATGTGGCCCAGCCCCCCATCAGCCGGCAGCTGGCCCTGCTGGAGGACGAGCTGGGGGTCACACTCTTTCTGCGCACCAACAAGGGGGTGAAGCTCACCGAGGCTGGGCGGTGCCTCTACCAGCACAGCCGACAGATGTTTCAAAGTCTGCGGACCATGGCGGACAGCGTCCGGGACGTGGACGCCGGGGTCCGGGGCCAGCTGAAGCTGGGGGTCATCTACTCTGACGTGCAGATTGCCACCAGCCTGATGCAGGAGTACCACAGACAGTACCCCCAGGTAGAGCTGTATGTCCGCATGGGGGCCCCGGGCGACCTGCTGGAGGACCTGGGTCGGGGGGATCTGCATGTGCTGTTTCTGCGCAGCCAGTCCGAGCAGTCCTACGGCCTGCGCAAGCGGGTGCTGGGAGAAGACCCGCTGGAACTGGTGATGTGCCCCGAGACCGATCCCGCTCCGGGCCAGGAGGCCGTCCCCATTCAGGCCCTGCGGGAGATCCCCATGTGTCTGCTGCGCAGCGACGACCTGTGGGGCTACAGTCGGGACCTGCTGGAGGAGTGCCGCCGGGCCGGCTTTACCCCCAACGTGGCCTGCCACTGTTATGACACCCCGATGGAGATGCAGATGGTCCAGGCGGGCTTCGGGGTAGGCTTTCTGCCCAGGTCCGTTGCAGCCGCCCACCCCGGTTCCCCCGTCTACACCAAACCGATACAGGGGTTTAGCCCCAAGTCCTACCCCATTCTGGTTTGGAATGACGACCTGTACCACGCCGGCTGCGTGAAGTGCTTTTTGGATCTGGCCGCCCGACGCCAGAGGGGGGAGGCTTAATATTTTTAAGCAGATAGCTGAAAATACCTTTCTTTTTGGCTTGTATCATTGTTCTGAATCTACTATAATAAGTGCTTGAGAAGGATCTTGGATGAGGAAGAAAACAAAAAGGACGAAAAGGAGAAGAAGAACATGTCATTTGAAATGGTAGAGGGCGTTTTGAACATAAACGCCACCGCGATCATGACCACGGCCATGGCGGCGGTCATGCTGCTCATCGGTTACTTTGTGAAAAACAAGGTGACTGTTTTGGGTAAGTACTGCATCCCAGCTCCCGTGGTAGGCGGTTTCCTGTTTATGTTCATCACCTTCGCGGGGTACATGAGCAACACTTTCACCTTCAACTTTGACACGCTGTATCAAGACCCCTTCATGGTGGCTTTCTTTGTCACCGTGGGCCTGGGCGCCAGCTACAAGCTGCTGGTCAAGGGCGGTCTGCTGCTGATTTTCTACTGGCTGATCGCCGGCGTCATCTCCGTATGCCAGAACGTCATCGGCATCGCCGTCGGCAAGGTGGTGGGCCTGGAGGCCCCCTACGCCCTGCTGTCCTCCGCCATCTCCATGATCGGCGGCCACGGCGCCGCCGGTTCCTACGGCGACACCTTTGTAAAGGTGGGCTTCCCCGCCGGCGTTGAGGTGGGTGCCGCCGCCGCTACCTTTGGCCTGATCTCCGCCGTTTTGCTGGGCGGACCTCTGGCCCGCCGTCTTATCGTGAAGTATGATCTGCATCCCGATGAGAATGATACCTTCGAGTCCGACGTGGACCAGATCAACGCCGCCTCTAAAGGGGCCCTTTCCGGCCTGGACGTGATCAAGAACGTCACCGCCATCCTGGTCTGCATGGCCGTGGGCACCCAGATCTCCGGCTGGATCGGCGACCAGATCGACATGAGCTTCCCCACCTACGTGGGCGCCATGTTTGTGGCCGTGATTCTCCGCAACCTGAACGAGGTGTTCCACTTCTACAACTTCAGCTTCTCTCTGGTGGACGGCATCGGCGACGTGATGCTCTCCCTGTATCTGGCCATCGCCCTGATGAGCCTGAAGCTGTGGCAGCTGCTGGACCTGCTGGGCGGCGTGTTCATCGTCGTGATGTGCCAGGTGCTGTTTATGGCCCTCATCTCCTACTTTGTGGTCTTCCGCCTGCTGGGCAAGAACTATGACGCCGCCGTCATGTGCGCCGGCCTGTGCGGCCACGCCCTGGGCGCCACCCCCTCCGCCATCGTGAACATGACCGCCGTGAAGGACCGCTACGGCATGAGCCGCAAGGCCTTCATGATCGTGCCCATCGTGGGCGCCTTCCTGGTGGACATCATCTATCAGCCCCAGACCATCGCCTTCATCAAGTTCTTTGTCCCCGCCGCCAGCGAACTGGTGGGCTGAGCATCTGCGAAACCGGCCGGGGCCGGGTGATACCGGTCCCGGCACAAGAATAAATATTTTTTAGGAGGAACAAAATTATGGCCAGACTTGTCGAGTGTATCCCCAATTTCAGCTGCAGCAAGGAGAAGGACGAGGCCGCCTACAACGCCCTGGTGGACGTGGCCAAGAGCGTGCCCGGCTGCACCCTCTTCGACGCCCAGACAGACGGCAACCACAACCGCTGCGTCTTCACCATGATCGGCTCCCCTGAGGCCATCGAGGAGGTCGCTTTCCTGCTGACCAAGAAGGCCGCCGAGGTCATCGACATGAACAAGCACGTGGGCGAGCACTCCCGCATGGGCGCCACCGACGTGATCCCCTTCGTCCCCACCATGGGCGTCACCGTGGAGGAGTGCGTGGAGATGTCCAAGCGGCTGGGCCAGCGCATCTGGGACGAGCTGAAGATTCCCTCCTTCCTCTATGAGGACTCCGCCTCTGTCCCCGAGCGCCGCAACCTGGCCACCTGCCGCAAGGGTCAGTTCGAGGGGATGCCTGAAAAGCTGCTCCAGCCCGAGTGGGCCCCCGACTTCGGCGAGCGGAAGATCCACCCCACCGCCGGCATCACCGCCATCGGCGCCCGTATGCCCCTGGTGGCCTTTAACGTGAATCTGGCCACCTCTGACGTGGAGGTTGCCAAGAAGATCGCCAAGGTCATCCGCGCTTCCTCTGGCGGATTCAAGTGCTGCAAGGCCATGGGCTTTATGCTGGAGGACCGGGGCATCGCCCAGGTGTCTATGAACATGGTCAACTACGAGGTCACCCCCCTGAATGTGGTCTATGAGATGATCAAGGCTCTGGCTGAGCGTTATGGCACCTACATTGTCGGCAGCGAGGTGGTGGGCCTCACCCCCGCCAAGGCGCTTCTCGACTGCGCCGAGCACTACCTGAAGCTGGAGAACTTCGACGCCCACAACCAGGTGATGGAGTACCACCTGGTGGGCATGGAATAAGCAATTTCCTGGCAGGGCGCGGCGGATCGATTCGTCCCGCCCTCCCCTAAAAAACGTACAGATTAGGAGAATGCCCTATGAAACTGGCTGAACTGAAAACCGCCGAATTTGTAGACCTGCTGGCCTCCGACGCCCCCGCCCCTGGCGGCGGTTCTGCCGCCGCTCTGGAGGGCGCCCTGGGCGCCGCCCTCACCGCGATGGTGTGCTCTCTGACCATCGGCAAGAAGAAGTACGCCGAGTTTGAGGAGACCGCCAAGGCCGCCCAGGCCAAGGCCACCGACCTGAAGGTCCGCTTTGTGGACGTGATGGACCGGGACACCGAGGCCTTCAACGTGGTCAGCGCCGCCTTTGGCATGCCCAAGGAGACCGACGAGGAGAAGGCCGCCCGCTCCGCCGCCATCCAGAAGGGCCTGGAGGGCTGTACCAAGACCCCCTTCGAGATGATGGAGCTGGCCGCCGAGACCCTGGAGCTCACCGCCTCCATCCTGGGCAAGAGCAACGACAGCGCCGCCAGCGACCTGGGCGTATCCGCCCTGTCTCTGCGGGCCGCCATCCAGGGCGCCTGGCTCAATGTGCTCATCAACATCGGCAGCCTGAAGAACAAGGAGCTGGCCGAGGACTACCGCGCCAAGGGCGAGGCCCTGCTGGCCAAGGCCCTGCCCCTGGCCGATCAGATCTACGACACCGTCGTCAAGGCGATGTAATTTCCTGTTGGTTGGGTCGGCAGCAGCTGCCCCACACGCAAAATATTCCATAATAACCTGGTCAGAGTAGACACAGCGCGTCAAGTGCCGTCGGATGGGAGGTTGCCGGCGGACGAAGGGACGAGAAGCCCGCGTTGCTGTGCCGCATCCGCTGCCATGGGGGAGTGCGCTCCTTTCATGGCAACACGCCATGAAAGGAGCGTATTATTATGACAGTCAACAAAAAAAGAGCCAGCATCTATACCATCTGCATGATGGCACTGCTCATCGCCATGACGTTTCTGCTGAAACGGTACATCGCCATTGAGACCCCCTTCTTCAAGCTCAACTTCGCCTCACTGCCCATTATGCTGGGCGGTATGCTGTTCGGCCCCATCGAGGGAATGCTGGTGGGCCTGCTGGGGGAGCTTATCGCCCAGATCCTCGGCCCCTACGGCCTGGCCCCCACCACGGTGCTCTATGTGATCCCAGCCGGACTCCGGGGCCTGGTGGTGGGGCTGGGGGCCCTGTGGTGCCGGCAGGCCACCGGAAAGCGGCTGGAGAGCCGTCCAATGCTGTGCTATATCGTAGGGATCGCCGGGGCTGTGACCAACACCGTGGCCAACACGGTAAGCATCTGGGTGGAGAGCGTGATGTACCATACGGAGTTTATGGTACACGTGCCCTTCCTGCCCGCCCGGTTTGCCACCGGGATCGTCACCGCCGTGTGCGTCACCACCGCGTGCATCCCGCTGATGCACGGGCTGCGCCGCAGCGGCGTGGTAAAATATACTGACTGACGAAAGGAGCCGCATTTATGGAATGGAAGCTTCTCACCCGGGAGGACTACGCAACCACCAACTGGTCCGGCGGGACCACCACCCAGCTTTCCATCGCCCCGGAGGGGGCGGTGTACGCGGACCGGGACTTCCTCTGGCGGCTCAGCTCCGCCACCGTGGAGCTGGACCACTCCGATTTCACCCCTCTGCCCGACTACAACCGTTTTTTGGCCATTCTGGACGGCGAGATCAAGCTGAAAATTGACGCCGGCGAGCCCTTCCCCCTGGCGCCCGGACGGGTGGTGGAGTTTGACGGCGGTGTACCTGTGGAGAGCTGGGGGAAGTGCGTAGACTTCAACCTGATGGTCCGGAAAGGCAAAGCCCAGGGGGCGGTGAGCATCCTGTCCAACACCCGGGCCCAGGACGGGACCTGGACGCCCGATCCAGGGGACCTGGCCATCTACTGCGCCTCCGGCGCCGTCCGCCTGCCCGACTTTGGCGCAGCGGCCAACTCCGGCCAGACCCTGCTTTGCCGAGGATTCGAGGGCGGCCCCATCCACCTGGTCTGTGAGGCCGGAGCCGTCATGCTGGCGTCCATCAAGGAGGTATGACCCATGACCGGACAGCAGGCCGTTGACCTCATCCATCAAGAGGCCTGGACGGGCCGCAAGCCGGGGCTGAGTCGGACCCTGGAGCTGCTGGACAAGGTCGGCAATCCCCACAAAAGTCTGAAATACGTCCATATCACCGGCACCAACGGCAAGGGCTCCACCGCCGCTATGGTCGCCTCCGCGCTGACGGCGGCGGGGCTAAAAACCGGGCTGTCCACCTCCCCGCACCTGTGGAAGTTCCACGAGCGGTTCCAGGTGGACGGCGAGCCCATCCCCGACGAGGCCCTGGGCCGCATCGCGGAACGGGTCATCGAGGCCGGGAGGCAGATGGACGACCCGGCCACCGAGTTTGAGCTGATGACCGCGGTGGGGATGCTCTGGTTTTTGGAGGCCGGGTGCGACATCGTGGTACTGGAGGTGGGCCTGGGGGGGCGGTTGGACTCCACCAATGTGATCCCCGCCCCGGAAGTGGCCGTCATCACCAACATCGGCTTGGAGCACACCGCTGAACTGGGCGGCACCCGGGCCCTCATCGCCGCCGAGAAGGCGGGAATTATCAAGGCCGGCTGCAACGCAATCCTCTATCATCAGAGCCAGGAGGTAGAAGAAGTTGTAGCGGGGGTCTGCCGGGAATGGAACGTCCCCCTTACCCTCACCGCCCCGGAAGAGCTGGACGTGCTGTTCGACCGCCTGGAGGGACAGACCTTTATCTATCGGGGCCGGGGCCCCTACCACATCCCACTGCTGGGGGAACACCAGCGGTACAACGCCGCCCTTGCGCTGGAAACCCTGTGGACCCTTCGGACCCGCGGCTGGGACATCTCTGAGGAGGCTGTGGCCCAGGGTCTGTCCGACACGGTGTGGCCCGCCCGGATGGAATTGGTCCGCCGCTCTCCCGATATCATTTTGGACGGGGGGCACAATCCCCAGTGCATGGAGGCCCTGGGGCGGGCCTTGGGGGCCTTATACCCAGGAAAAAAGCTGATATTCCTCACCGGCGTGCTGTCTGACAAGGACTACCACGCCATGATGGGGGAGATCCTCCCCCTGGCAAAGGAGTGCTTCACCATCACCCCAGACAGCGAACGGGCTATGTCGGCCGGGGCTCTGGCAGAATATCTGGAGAGTCGGGGCGCCAAGGCCACCCCCTGCAGCTCCACCCAGGAGGGCCTGGACCGGGCCCTGGCCGCGGCAGGACCCCAGGACGTGGTCTGCGCCTGCGGGTCGTTGTATATGATCGGAGAGGTGCGTCACCTGCTGGGACTGTGCTGACGCTAGGCCCTCCGCAGTTGGGGCGGGGGCATATCTGAGGCGGTCGCTCTGTTCCTGCCTCATGCAGTAAAAAACGCTGCAAACGGCGGAGAACTTCCATTTTTTCCAGCGGCCTGTATGGGGAAAAGACACATTGCATAGAAAGGCGGGGCGTTTATGCTGAGCCCGGCGGAATTTGTCAACTTTTACGCCCAGGTGGGGGCAAAAAAATGCGCCAACGGCAGTGGTCGGCTGTATCTGTCCGCCATGCTGGCGGGGTTCTACATCGCCTCCGGGGCGGTGGTGGCCAACACGGCGGGCCATCTGCTTACAAACGCCGGGCTGTCCCGGGTGCTGTGCGGACTGCTGTTCCCCTTCGGGCTGATTATGGTCATCGTCACCGGAGCGGAGCTGTTCACTGGAAACTGCCTTATCACCATCTCCCTGCTGGAGAAAAAGGCAGCTCTGGCCGGGATGGTCCGAAACCTGGTTCTGGTCTACATCGGGAATCTGCTGGGGGCGGTGATACTGGCAGCCTCCATCGTCTACTGCGGCCAGTTGGACCTGTCCGGCGGCGCCCTGGCAGTCCATACCATCCGCACCGCCGCAGCCAAATGTTCCATCCCCTTCGGGAAGGCGTTGGTACTGGGGATACTGTGTAATGTTCTGGTGTGCGCCGGGGTAATGTGTTCTCTGTGCGGCAAGAGCTTGGCTGGACGGGCCATTGGCGCCTTTGTGCCAGTGAGTTTCTTCGTCATCGGCGGCTTTGAGCACTGCGTAGCCAACATGTACTACATCCCTGCCGGCCTGATGGCGGCAGGCGTGCCCCAATACGCCCAACTGGCCCAGGGGGCGGGGGTAGATCTGTCTGCCCTGAACCTGGTCGGTTTTTTCAGCAATTTAGTTCCTGTCACCCTCGGCAATATCATCGGCGGGTGCGGATTTGGGGCCTTGATCTGGGCCACCCAGCGGACTACCGGGAAATAAAAAATCAGCCCGGAAGGGCGACGTTATTCAAGGAATGGGGCAAGTGCGCAGCACTTGCCCCATTTATACATTGAAAATGATAAAAAGAAGCCGGTCTGCATCGCCCGTTCCCCATTGCCACCAGCAAATTGATGATATATATACATTTTTGAACCATCAAAAGGTGAAACACAAGAAAATCCGCTGAAAATCCTTGAGACACAAGGCTTTCGGCGGATTTTACTTGCTATAAGTGATTAAACTCAACTTGTCTTTCCAGTTTGCGCCCAAACCCAAATCGAAGCCCAGCGCAGCGGGTTCGATTTGGAAAGGAGGAGCAAGGGAGCGAAGCGGATGGCATTTCTGCAAAAAAATGCCGGAGCAAAGCGGACTTTGCTCCGACGTGGCACGCCCGAAGGGACTCGAACCCCCAACATTCAGAACCGGAATCTGACGCTCTATCCAATTGAACTACGGACGCACATCTGGAAATCGCTATGCTATTATAACAGATTCTTGGTCCGTTGTAAAGAGGAAAAATCACGTCTTCTGGAAAAAATCTGCAAAGTCAGAATGGGATGTCCCGATAGGGAGCAAGCTCCTCTGCCCCTGGGTCATCAAATACCTTGGCAAAGGTCTCTCCCTCCATCGTCTCATGGTCCAGGAGATATCGAGCGGTCATCTCCAGCTCCCTGCGGCAGCGGTTTAGAATCTCCTCACACACGGCGTAGGCATCATCCACAAGGGCACGGACCTCCCCATCAATAACGGCCGCCACCTCTTCTGAATAGCTCTTCGCCTGGGCCATGGACCGGCCGATGAACACCTCATCGTGGCCGCTCTCAAATACCACGCTGCCCAGCTTATCGCTCATGCCGTACCGCATGACCATATTGCGAGCAATGGAGGAGGCCTTTTGAATATCGCTGCCCGCTCCGGTCGAGATATCCTCCAGCACCAGCTGTTCAGCCACCCGCCCGCCAAGGCAGCGGGCGATCTGCTCCCGCAGTTCTCTCTTTGATTGATAAGCTACGTCGTCCTGGGGCAGAGAGATTGTCATCCCCCCCGCCTGTCCCCGGGGCACAATGGTAATCTGATGGACCGGGTCGGCGGTGGACAGTTCATGGATGACCACCGCATGGCCCGCCTCGTGATAGGCGGTGAGTCTGCGGGTGTGGTCAGTCACCACCCGGCTGCGCTTCTCCGGACCGGCAATTACCTTGAGCATGGCCTCGTGGAGGTCAGACATCGTAATAAACCGCCGGTCCTGGCGCGCGGCCAGCAGGGCCGCCTCGTTGAGCAGATTCTCCAGATCCGCCCCAGTAAATCCGGATGTGGCTCTCGCCACGTCCTTCAGCACCACATCCTCGGCCAAAGGCTTCTGCCGGGCATGGACCTTTAAGATCTCCTCCCGCCCCTTGATGTCAGGCAGGCCCACATAGATCTGCCGGTCAAACCGGCCCGGGCGCAGAAGCGCGGGGTCCAGAATGTCCTGTCGGTTGGTGGCGGCCAGTACGATGACCCCCTCGTTGGAGGCAAAGCCGTCCATCTCCACCAGCAGCTGGTTTAAGGTCTGCTCCCGCTCGTCGTGACCGCCCCCCAGTCCGGTCCCCCGCTGACGCCCCACGGCGTCAATTTCGTCAATAAACACAATGGCCGGGGCGTCCTTCTTGGCCTGGTCAAAGAGGTCCCGGACTCGGCCGGCACCCACGCCCACATACAGCTCCACAAAGTCAGAGCCCGAGATGGACAGAAACTGCACCCCCGCCTCGCCGGCCACCGCCTTGGCGATCAGAGTCTTTCCTGTACCTGGAGGGCCCACCAGCAGTACGCCCTTTGGGATACGGGCGCCCAGAGAGGTGAATTTCTGGGGATCACGGAGAAATTCCACAATCTCCTGCAATTCCTCCTTCTCCTCTTCCGCCCCGGCCACGTCGTCAAAGGTGACCCGCCTCCCCTGGTCAGACAGGGTGCGGGTGCGGGCATGGCTGAATCTGGCGGCCCCAGGGGCGCCGCCACCCGCGCCGCCGCCCCGCTGGCGCAGCATCAGATACCCGAACAGGCACAGCACTGCTCCCGCCACCAGATAGGGGACCAGGTTATACCACCAGGAGCTCTCCACCCCGGGCGGATAGTCACAGCCCATCAGCACCCCGGAGTCCAGCTGCTCATTGATCAGATCCCGCATATCCTCATAGAAGATCATAGGGTTAGCCACATGATAGGTGACACGGATCGGTTCACCGCTCCCCTGGCTCTTGAGCGTGAGGGTCAGGGTGTTATCCTCCAGAGTGAAGTATTCCACCTGCTCCTGGACGAAGTAGGCGCGGATCTGGCTGTAGATGGGAGTGTCTCTCTGTTCCGTCTGCCGCATGGCGGTAAAGGCAAAAAATACCACCACAGCCAGCAGCAGGCTGAGTGCGGCGTCGCGCGGGCCAAAGCGTCTCATAGGCATGATCCTTTCGTATCCAGGGCGCCGTCTGGGGCGCTCTTCATTGCCACGGAATGCGGGCCGCCCGAGGGCGGCCCCCGCGGTTCAGCTACCCTCCGTAAACCTCTGGCTTTAAGATGCCGACGTAGGGCAGACTGCGGTACCGCTCCGCATAGTCCAGACCGTATCCCACCACAAATGCGTCAGGGATAGAGAAGCCGCAGTAGTGCAACTCCACCGGCTTGACCCGGCGCTCCGGCTTATCCAGCAGGGCGCACAGGCGGACAGAAGCGGGGTGGCGGTGCTCCAAAATATTCAGCAGATAGTGCAGGGTGTTGCCGCTGTCCAAAATATCCTCCACCACGATGACATGGCGGCCGGTGATATCCTCAGACAGGTCCTTGATGATCTGGATTTGTCCGCTGGAGGTTGTGCCTGTGCCGTAAGAGGACACCGACATAAAATCCAGGGTACAGGGCAGATCCACCGCCCTGCACAGGTCGGCCAGAAAGACGAAAGATCCCCGGAGAATGCCAATAAACATGACCTCTTTCTCCGCATAATCGTTCTCAATCTGCCGGGCAAGCTCCTCCACCCGTTTTTTGAGTTGTTCCTCTGTAAATAATATCTCCTGAATATCTTTCTCTAACATGGAAATTTTCTTCCTTTCCCCTTTATGACGATGAAATATTTTGGCATACACACCGGCCTGTTTCCCAGGACATGATTTCACACGGGGAATGCGCGGCCGTTGCTACTCCCCAGGCACAACCGTGATATGCCATGCGCCCAGCCCCTCTTTTGCAGCAAAAGTCCGGTCGACGCCCAGGCCGGCCACGGCGGCCACCTGGCCGCCGCAGTCAAAGACAGGCAGAACTTCCCGCTGAAAACGGGGGATTTTTTCCTCAATCATCCATTTTTTCACAGTTTTACCCAGCCGCCCCGGGGGAGTAAGCCGGTCCCCCGTCCGCCGGGGGCGGGCCCTCAGTGCACAGACAAGCCCCCGATCCAGCCAGAAATCCCAAGGGCTCTGGGGTTGACCGCCGTAGTTCTCCTCCTGACAGACGATATGCCAGGGGCCGCAGTCCCCCCCCCCGGGCAGGGACACAGGGCCCTCCTCCAGCGGGACGGGACCCAGTCTGGGGACCAATATCAGCTTCTCATAGGCGCGCAGGGCGTTGGTTTTGTGGGGTAAGTACAGTTGAGCAGAGGGGTCCGCCCCCCGGCACAGCTTCAGCAGGGCGTTCAGGTGGGCAGCGGAACAGTTCTGGTCCCCGCTCCACAGCCGGCCCAGCAGCAGCCGAAGGGCCCGGCTGGCCACAGGGTCGGGGGCCTGGGCAATCAGCGCCGCCTCTACAGACAGCCCCCCCTCCCAGGGGACGGCCCTGTCCGCCAACTCCCCGGCCAGACCGGTCAGACAGGCCTCATCCGCCCGGAGCAGGGCGGCGGTGTTCACCAGCCGGGCCGCAAAGCCGGGGGTGAGCTCCTCCAGCACCGGGAGCACCTGATGCCGGATACGATTGCGTGTAAAGCTGTCGTCGGTGTTGGAGCTGTCCTCCATGTGGGGCAGGCAGTGGTATGCCAAGTAGTCCTCCACCTCCTGTCGGGTGGTGGTGAGCAGGGGACGTATCACGCTGTCCCGCATGGGCGGAATGCCCCCCAAGCCGCGCAGCCCGCTGCCCCGGGCCATATGGAACAGAATGGTCTCCACATTGTCGTTGGCGGTATGCGCGGTTGCAATCAGGTCGGCCCCCGCCTGCTGAGCCGCCCGCTGGAGGAAAGCATACCGCATATCTCGCGCGGTCTCCTCAATCCCCCTCCCCTGGATTCGGGCCTGTTCGGCCACGTCGCCCGAGCCGATATACACACGGACGGCGGGCAGGGCGCCCCCACCGCTCAGGCGATGTTCTCCACAGCACAGGGCCACAAACTGTTCCACAAATTGTTGGTCCCGGTCAGACTCCTCGCCCCGCAGCCGGTGGTTGTAGTGGGCGGCGGACAGTGTGAAGTTCAATTTCGACCGCAGGCGGTATAACACGTGGAGCATGGCGACCGAGTCCGCCCCGCCAGATACGGCGCACAGCACCTTTGCTCCGGCGGGAATCAGGTCCTGCTCTCGGATAAAGGTTTCAACAGTGTTCAGCAACGGCAGGACCTCCATTCTCTATATGCCGGCGGCCTGTGGCCGCCCGATGTCGACGGGGATCAGACAGAAGGCCGGCCCGCCCCCGCCGTCAAGCGGAAATCACGCGCGGCGCCAGACCGACAGCCAGTTCAGTACTCCTCCCGCCGCCACTCCATATCGGTAAAGGTGGTGAACTCCGGGGTCCACTGCAGTTCGACGGTGCCCGTCTCTCCGTGGCGGTTTTTGGCGATAATGCACTCAGCTAGGTTGGGGTTCTCGGTGTCCTTGTTGTAGTACCCCTCCCGGTAGAGGAAGAGGACAATATCCGCGTCCTGTTCGATGGCCCCCGACTCCCGCAAATCGG
>CAPGBJ010000059.1 GCA_948616425.1 uncultured Oscillospiraceae bacterium | reverse complement strand
TCGACATTTTTGCCCCGTTAAGGCGGTGTCACACTCCTTGCATGGGGTTAAAAAATCAGAGAAACAGAGGAAGCGAAAAGAAAATCGGCACTTTCGGTGTAAAAAAGTGAGATTGGTAGACATTTGGTAGACCGGCCCAAATTCCCGCATTTCCACACCCCTTGTCCCCCAAGGCCTCCGCCCGCTTTTTTGGTAGACATTTGGTAGACCGGGGGTAAAAAAGAGCAGTTGACCACTGGGAAGGAGAACGGTATAATGACATAAGCCGCTGTATGGCGGCCTAAATTGAACACAGGAGATGGAACTGCATGTTTGGTCTGTTTGGGAAGAAAGAGGAAAAAGCGCCAGAGGAACAACTGACTGAGTGCCAGAAGAAGAGAGACTGGGCAGGGCTGTCCAAAGCCTACTATGAGTTGGGTGTTGCCGCCATGGACCAGGGGGATCTAAATCGGGCCCAACTTTGGCTCCACCGGGCGGACACCATCTACAGTGCTGACGACGATGTTTACGACAAGGTGGGGGAAAAGATCGTCGACGACTGCTCCGAGCGCATTGGTACCTTGGAGAGTGAGGAAGAGCTAATCTACAACGCCCTTCCTTCCGAAATTGAGGAGAAGGCGGCGGAACTGGACGGACCCCAAGCACGCATCTGGGGCCTGTTGTCTATCGCGCGGCTGGTAAATCTGGGAGATCGGCTGGCCAAAGTCCCCGGCTGCGAGGTGCTGGGCGAACTGGGCTGGGCGGTGGATATGATGTTCAACTCCTTCCAGCAGCCCCCCACCCAGCAGGAGTATCAGCACCTGATGGACGTATGTAACGCCCTCTACGAGCTGAACGGCAAGAAAATTTACTATACCGGAGAAATTGAGGTTCCCGGCAAGGCCCCCTTCCAGGTCTTTGACCTGAACGGCATGATGGGGGTGGAACAGGAGTTGAGCGGGTACATTGACGGCCACCTGCGGCTCATCGCCGCCCTGAGCCAAGGGGTGACAGACTCCGCGGTGGACAGCGGCAGCGATATCGTGAGTTGTACCCTCCTGCCTGACTACTACGTCCGCACCGGCGCTGGTAAGCTGGAGGAGCTCCCCCAGATACAAGGGGAGTTGGAGCGCATCTGGAGCGACTACGATTTTCTCTGCGGAGACTTCACCTGGGAGCAAGTGAAGGAGAAAATTGCGGCCTACCGGGAACTGGATATCTTGGCTGGGTAAAACAATTGGCCGGACCGTGAGATGTAGCTCACGGTCCGGCCTTTGGTCTGTACGATCTATTCAGGGCAATGATGGCTCAAAATCCTGGTTGGGCAGGAATTCTGTCCGTTTCTCCCACAGTGCGGGTGGGACATTGGGCCAGTGCTCAAAGGAGCCAGGGGGCAGAAAGATCAGCGTGATTTCCTGGGGGATGTGAAAGAACTGGCGGTAATAAAAGGCAGATTCCGCACTGGTGGGGTTGCGAAAGTGCCAGCTCACCATCTGGTGGCGATCAGAAGGCAGCGTCAGCACAGCCTGTCCTGTCTCCACCGCCTCCCGGGTGAGTTTGTCCCGCAGCACAGTACAGGACAGCGCGTCAATTCCTCGGCTGCCCCACAGGATCATCAGGGCGACCAGTGCCGCCGCCAGCAGTCCTGCCGCCCCTCGGCCGCGCAGAAGGGGGGCGGCCACATCGGCAGCGGTTATCAGCAGTATGACCACAGGGAACAAGAATAGTCGGCGAGCCAAGGTGTTGGTGGCCGCCAGAGGGAGCAGGGAAACGGGGCCCGCCAGGAATATAAACAGCCGCCCCCAGCGGACGCGTCCCTTCTCCCGCTGAACAGCCAGGATGGGCAAAGGAAGCAGCCAGCTCACCAGGCACAGCAGCGCCCCCAGCACTCCCGCCTCCTTTCTCCCAGCCATATAGAGGCCGCAGACCAGGGGCAGGACAGCCAAAACAGCCAGCGGCCGGGCCGGTCCAGTCCAGAGGGTGCAGACCAGAATCAGCGCCAGCAGCAGAGGAACCTGGGTTTCGTACTGGAAAGCGGCGGGCAGCACTTCTCCTCCATATCTCTGAAAAATCTGGCATATTACAGCCGTTAGACCGTCCTCCAACTGAAAAGACAGGGTGCGCAGACCGCCCAGCGCGGCGCCTTGGGACAGCAGTCCGGCCAGCACTGAATTGAAAAACATGGGGATCATAGCCAGCGATGCCCCCAACAGGCAGGCCCCAAAGGGGGGACGCAGGTCGGGGCTTTTCAGGGCATAGATTGTCAGGAGCAACGAAGCGCCCAGCAGCAGCAACGTCAGATTTTCCACAAACATCCCTAAAAATAGGGTCATAAGAAACAGCAGTACAGCCCAGCTCCAAGGGCGGGTTCTGTCCTCCTCTGCCCGTCTCAGGGCCAGCAGCCAGAGCAGAAAGAGCAGAGTGGATACGCCGTAGATACTAAAGCCAGACACCCAGCCGTAGACCTCCTGCCACATGAGGGGAGGCATCAGCATAATGCCTCCGTGGCACAACAGCAGAGCAGTCAGGAAATACCGCTTCCCCTCCCGAACGGCTAGCAGGGCCGACAGAGTGGGGAGCAGAAACATGGACAGGCCCATCACCAAAGTCTTGACCAGAGGAAAGCGGCACATAGCTACAGAGACCATGTTCCCTGCATACCGACCGTTGAGCAGCCCCTCCCGCCACCAGCGCAGTCCGTCCTCCATCCCCCACTGAAAATCGTCGATAGGTCCATAGGGGACGCTCCAGGCAAGTACCATCCAAAAGACGAGAAGGACGACCAGCAGACCCGGAAGGGGGTGGCGCAGGTCCTTCAAAGCAGCACGTCTCATAGGGGGCTACCTGTGATACAGCTTGTTGGTCTGGTACTTGGGCTCGCAGGTGAGTTGAAGGCCCAGCCGCTTATAGATGGTCTCATCTGCTGGGGAGAGGATCACGGAACAGTGAGCCTGGCAGTCCTTCAGCGCGGCCAGCTGCTCCAGGGCCTGGGCGGCCTTGGGGTCCAGATTGGCGGAGGCAGCCAGGGCGATCAGCACCTCGTCGCTGTGCAGGCGGGGGTTGGAGGATCCCAAATAGTTTACCTTGACAGTCTGAATGGGCTGGATGGCGGACTGGGCAATGAGGTGGACGCCGTGTCCCCCCACTCCCGACAGCTTCTTCAGCGCGTTGAGCAGGGCGGCGGCGGAACAGCCCATTAATTCAGAGGTCTTGCCGTCCACGATGGACCCGTCAGCCAGTTGGATGGACATGGCCGGTTCTCCGGTGGACGCGGCCAACATATTAGCCCAGGCCACCACCGGACGGATCTCTGAGGTGACGCCGGCCTGCTGCATCAGCAGTTCCAGTTTGTACACCGCACTGTCAGAGCCCTTACCCTGGCGGCGGTCGCACAGGGCGTCGTAGTACCGGCGGACGATCTCCTGTTTTGCGGCCTCCTGACAGGCATCGTCGTCAAAGATACAGTTGCCCGCCATATTCACCCCCATGTCGGTGGGGGATTGGTAGGGGCAGGTGCCGGTAATTTTCTCAAACATGGCGGCCAATACGGGGAATACCTCTACGTCTCGGTTATAGTTTACGGTGGTCTCTCCGTAGGCCTGGAGGTGGAAGGGGTCGATCATGTTCACATCGTCCAGGTCGGCGGTGGCCGCCTCATAGGCGAGATTAACCGGGTGTTTCAGCGGCAGATTCCAGATGGGGAAGGTCTCAAACTTGGCATAGCCGGCCACCACCCCCCGCTTGTGTTCGTGGTAGAGCTGGGAGAGGCAGGTGGCCATTTTGCCGCTGCCCGGGCCGGGGGCGGTGACCACCACCAGAGGGGCCCGGGTCTCGATAAACTCGTTGCGGCCGTAACCCTCGTCGCTGACGATCTTTGCGATATTGTGGGGATAGCCCTCGATGGGGTAGTGGCGGTAGACCTTTAGCCCCAGCCCCTCCAGCCGGGCCTGGAAGGCGTCGGCGGCGGGCTGACCGGTGTACCGGGTGACCACCACACTGCCCACATATAGCCCCCGGCCCCGGAACTGGTCGATAAGCCGGAGCACGTCGCTGTCATAGGTGATGCCCAGGTCCCCCCGGACCTTATTTTTCTCAATGTCGCCGGCGTTGATGGCAATGATGATCTCCGCCTTATCCCGCAGCTGCTCCAGCATCCGCAGCTTGCTGTCCGGTTCGAAGCCGGGGAGCACCCGGGAGGCGTGGTAGTCGTCGAAGAGCTTGCCCCCAAACTCCAGGTAGAGCTTGCCCCCGAACTGGGCAATGCGGTCCTGGATGTGCTGGGACTGGGTGGTCAGGTATTTCTCGTTATCAAAGCCTTGTTTGGCCATTCCCCTTGTCTCCTTTTTCTCTGGAAGTAAAGCGTATACACCATTATTTTACATCGGGAGGGGGAGCGGCGTCAAGGGGTCCCCGGCAAAGAAAAGGGGCGGCCGCAACAAGACGCGGTCCTACTGAGACGTGTTTGTAGGGCCGCGGCCTGCCGTGGCCGCCGATGAGAGGAGCGGGTCACTGGGGAAGGGTCAGATCTCCCTCTTGAATCCAGCCGATTTTCCGCAAGATCTGGCAGAAGATGACAGACAGTACGGCGGGCAGGACAAAGCAGACTAAAATTAGCCCGATCCAGTGGAGCGCGGTGGGACTGACCGCCACGGCCCCCACCTTCTCGATGGCCTTCTCGCTGGGGGCCAGCCAGCCTGTCCACACCCCAATCTGCCCGCACAGGCCGCAGGTGCCCATGCCGGCGTTGATGGGGTCGCCGTTCATCTCCAGCCGGAACAGGCAGGTGGCGATGGGGCCGGTGATGGCGGAGGCCAAGGTGGGGGGAATCCAGATCCGAGGGTTCTTTACGATGTTGCCCATCTGGAGCATGGAGGTGCCGATGCCCTGGGACACCAGCCCCCCCCAGCGGTTCTCCTGGAAGGACATCACCGCAAAGCCCACCATCTGGGCACAGCAGCCCGCCACGGCGGCCCCGCCTGCCAGACCCACCAGGCCGAAGGAGTGGCAGATGGCGGCGGAGGAGATGGGCAAGGTGAGTGCGATGCCCACCAGCACCGAGACGACGATGCCCATCCAGAAGGGCTGGAGCATGGTGGCGGTGTTGATGAGTGTGCCGAAAGCATCTGCCGCCGCCCCGATGGGGGGCGCAATCAGGTAGGACAGGGCCACGCCGGCGAAGATGGTGACGGCGGGGGTGACCAACAGGTCCACGCGGGTCTCCTTGGACACCGCCTTGCCGATCTCGGCGGCCAGGATGGCGATAAACAGCACCGCCAGGGGGCCGCCTGCGCCCCCCATAGCGTTGGCCGCCTGGCCCACTGCCGCCAGGGAGAACAGCACCAGAGGCGGGGCCTGGAGGGCATAGCCGATGGCCACCGCCATCGCCGGGGCGGACATGGCGGTGGCAAAGCCCCCCATCTCCACTAGGAGGGCCAGCCCCAGCTGCTGTCCCAGGGTCTTGATGATGGTGCCGATCAGCAGAGAGCAGAACAGCCCCTGAGCCATTGCCCCTAGGGCATCAATCCCGTAGCGTTTGGCGGAAAGTACAATGTTTTTCCGCTTGAGAAATTCTTTCATTTTAATCTCCTTTTTGCGGCAGAGCAGGTTATGTGCTGCCCCGCAGGGCGGGACAGCACCGAGAAGGGAAATAGTCCACGCAGATGTCAAGACACCTGTATGGACTATTATAGCGGCTGAAGCAAATTTGTCAAGGGAAAGGTTTCTGGAGCGGCTCAACAGCGTTTCAGCGGCGGGCCGTCCAGCTGTATAACATGGTCTGCATGGGACAGAACGCTCTCCTCGTGGCTGACCAGCACGACGGGGGCGGGGAGGTCCTTCAACCGCTCCAGAATGCGCAGTGCCCGCGGCAGGTCTACCCCAGCGAAGGGCTCATCCAGCAGGTAGAGCTTGGCGTCCAGGGCCAGACAGCGGGCCAGGGCAAGCCGTCGGCCCATCCCTCCCGAGAGGGCGGCGGGATAGGTGGCCTCCTCCCCCTCCAACTCGGCCAGGGCCAGCAAAGCCGGAACCAGGCTGCGCCGATCTCTGGGCAGAACGTCGGTGAGGTGCTGCGCTACCGTCCGCCAGGGGAGAAGTCGGTCGTCCTGAAAGAGAATGGCGGTCTCCTGAGGGGCAGGGCCCTGCGTCGTTCCGTATTGGCGGCGCTCCAGCCCGGCAAGTACCCGCAGAAGGGTGGTCTTGCCGCAGCCAGAGGGGCCGCTGAGCGCGGTGACGCCCCGTTCTGGAATCTGGAGGGAGAAGCGGTCCATAACAGCCCTGTCCCCGAAAGAGATGCACAGATCTTTGCAGAGGATCATGTCCCCCACCTCCCGCTTTGCCTGGTCAGGCAGATACGCAGGACGCGCTCCAGCGCCATACTCAGGGCTACAGTGACTGCGGTCCAGGCGAACAGTTCAGGGATGTCCAAATAGTACTTTGTGTAGTAGATCTGGTGGCCAAGCGAGGGCTGGGGCAGGCACAGCACCTCTGCGGCCACCCCGGATTTCCAGGCCAGACCGGTGGCAGTGGTGAGGGCGGACAGGATGTGGGGGCGCAGGGAGGGCAGGTAGATGAGGCGGACGGTCCGTCCCCAGGGGAAACGATATGCCTGGGCCAGCTCCAGCAGTTTCCTGTCCACGGCCTGGATTCCCCGGGATAGACTGTCCCACACCACAGGGACGACCATCAGGGCGGCGATGACTGCTGGAACGGCATTCCGCCCCGTCCAAAGGAGCACCAACAGGATGAAGGAGGCCACTGGCGCGGCCCGCACCACCCGGATGGCGGGGGAAAACAGCCGGTCCGCCCAGGGGAGGGCGCAGGTGAGGACGGCCAGCAGCGCGCCTAAAAGGACTCCAACTGCCAGTCCCGCGGCGACACGGCCCAGGGAGGCCAACACCGTACCCCAGAACGCCCCTGTTCCGACCAGGGAGAGCAGAGCGTTTAGCACAGAGGCGGGGTAGGGGAGCAGCAGCTCGTTCCCCCTTCCCCCCACACGCTGATCCACCCAAAGGGCGCTCAGCTGCCAGACCCCCAGCCAGAAGGCGGGGGCCGGCAGGGCATAGAGCAGCTTTTTCAGAGGCTTAGCCCACCCCATAGTAGAACGAGTCGTAGGGCAGACCGCCGCCAATGGATTTGGGCTCCACTTGGAAGAGAATGGAGTAGTAGTCCTCCAGCGTCTTACGCATCTCCTGGCCGGTGATAAAAGTGAGGGAGCACTGTGGGATGGCCTTCTCGGCCACCTTCTCATTGGGCAGAATTCCAAACTTCACCACCAGCGGGGCGGCGCCCTCGTCACTCATGAAGGAGATGGAGTCGCCGTACAGGTCGATGAAGGCCTCAATCAGTTCTGGGCTGCTGTTCTCCAGGAATTCGGTGCGGGCCACCACACAGCCCATGGGCAGGGCGGAACCCTCCAAGTCCTCCCAGGCCTCGGACAGGGAGACGGCCTGACGCACGCCGCTGTCCTGGACCATCAGGGCGGTGGCGGCGGGGACGGGCAGCATGCAGATGCCGGCGTCGGCGGTGGTCAGCTTAACGGTGATCTCCTGGGGAGTGATCCACTGGATGTTTACCTCGGAGGGGTCCACACCATTTCCTTCCAGCAGGTGGTTGAGAATGTGTTCCGGGTTGGCCCCCTTGGTGTTGGAGGGGGCATAGAGCGTCTTGCCCGCCAGATCGGCCATGGAGTGGACGGTGTTCCCCTTCTCCAGAATATAGAGTACCCCCAGTGTGTTGACAGCCAGTACCTGAATGGCCCCATCGCTCTTGGCGTACAGGGTGGCAGCCACATTGGTGGCCACAGCGGCAATGTCCGTGTCACCGTTGAACAGCGCGTTTTTGACCTCCTCGTTATCCGTGACAATGGTGCTCTCCAGTGTGAAGGGCATCCCGTCAAAGGCGTTCTCGGCGGAGTAGTTGTCCATCAGCCAGGCTGCACCTACCCCGGTGGGCCCAGAGAGGGCCATGAATTTGAGAGCGGGGACATTGGACACCGGTGCGGACTGGTCCGCGGAGGAACCTGTCTGTCCGGAGCCGGAGGAACTGACTGGGTCAGGAACAGAGGAACTGGACCCCTTGGCGGGGGGATTCTTGGGCCCGCAGCCCGCCAGCAGGGACAGGGACAGGGCGGCGGTGAGGAGGAGAGAGAGGGTACGTTTCATCATGATCTTCCTTTCTTGTTTTGGGGCAGATGGTTTTGGGGCGCATGTGATCCACCTCTGCAGCAATGATGGCCTGCCGGTTACAGGGCCGTCACAGCACCGCCTCCAACCCCGCGGGGTCTAAGACGGTGATGGTCTTGCCCGTTCGAACAATGAGGCCGCTGTCCTCCAGGGCGGAGAAGGCCCGGTAGAGGGAGGCCCGGCTCACACCCAGGCGCTGGCACAGCTCCATGGCGGCGCAGGTGAGCTCCCCGCTGCCGACGGAGAGCAGATAGCGGGCCAGCTTGCCTTCCACTCCTGGCTGGGACAGGGCCTGTAGCCGTCCGGAGAGAAAGCGAATGCGCCCGGTGAGGTAGCGCAGATAGTTTTCCCGAATTTGGCGTTGTCCAGACAGCAGCCGGTCCACCAGACGCTGGTCCAGCATGAGACATCGGCTGGTCCGGCGGGCGGTGATGGTGGCGGCAAACTCCGGCTCGTCGCTGTACAAAGCGGCGGCCCCGAACAGGTCCCCTGGCGCCAGCAGGCTGACGGCCAGCGCCCCCTTCTTCACCTGGAGCTGGCCTGAAAGCACCACCCCCAGGCACCGGCGAAAGTGCTGCGGGTCGTATACCACCTGGCCTGGGTCGAATTCCGCCCGCTCGGCCTGCTCTGACAGATGGCACAGCTCTCCCTCCGCCACCCCCCGAAACAGGGGACAGGCGGCCAGCAAATCGGTCTCTTCTCTTGTGAGAGGCAAGGATACCGCCTCCAAACTGTCTTATTTGAGACAGTCATAATTGTACCAAGGGAGGAAGAAAAAGTCAACCCTGACGGTGGAAAAACCGTCAGGGTTACTGGCAGAGATGGGAACGTGTCCTTGTTCTCTTGTGGGAAGATCATGTCCCCCCTGGTAAAAGTTATCAAAGGCGGGGCGCCGGCTGGCCTGTGGGTCTGCCCCTACTCGTAGTATTCCACCAGCTCAAAGGCCCCGATGGCCTGGCATACGTCGCACAGGTCGGGCCGGTCCTCAAACACTGCGCCGCAGAACTGGCAGCGGTAGCCTGTCTTCTTCTTCCGGGGAGCTGACTCCTCACTGGCGGGAGCGCGGGCCTGCTCGGGGGCAATCTGGGACAGCTGAGCCAGCAGGGTCATAAAGCGGCTCTCGTGGTTTTGCTCGATGGCGGACACCTTCTCAAACATAACGGCGATGTCCTCCAGCCCTTCCTCGCGGGCCTGGGCGGCAAAATTGGGGTACATGTCGTGCCACTCGCTGTACTCCCCCATGGCGGCCTGGGTGAGGCACTGCTTGATGTCGGTGGGCTTGCCATAGAGCTGCTCGAACCAGAACTTGGCGTGCACCATCTCATTCTGAGCCATCTGCTCAAAGGCGGCGGCCACCTCCTCGTGCCCGCTGGCCCGGGCGGCCATGGCGAAATAGGTATACTTGTTCCTGGCAATGGACTCCCCCGCCAGGGCTTTGCGGAGATTTTCCGCAGTCTGTGTCCCTTTGAAATCCATATTTTTTCCTCCTGCGATGTAATGGGTCAGTCGTCCTCATACAGCTCTGGACGGAACACCCCGTCCTCCCCCCGGCTCCAGGCGGTACCGGGCTCGGAGTCCAGCAGAGGGATCACATCCGGGTCGTAGTTGCAGATGGTGTTCAGGGCGTAGACCCCGGAGCGGTCCGGGTCGTCCATGTAGGCGTCGCTCTCGTCCCCGGCGGTGAATCGCCAGCCGCTGTCCCACGCCGCGTCCTCGGGGTCGGGCTCCTCCCGGTAGCAGTAGCCCACAGGGGCATGGTCCACAAGGATGCGGTCGGTGGCGATGCAGCCCTGGGGGCCGTCGCCCTGATAGACCTCTTTCAGTTCGGTCTGGGGGATGGCAAACTGCTTTTGAGGCAGGTCGCCGCAGACGCTCTCACGGTGGATGTCCACCACCGCCAGCTGCTCCGGCGTGAATCGCTCCAGCAGTTCCTGGGCGCTGTGGTATATTTTAAACTGCATCTCCTCAAAGGTGAGGGGAATCATCTGGTAGAAATTCACCTCGTCCCCGCCAGGGAGATTGCAGCACACCGCCTCGTCGTCGAAGCCCTGGGGCTGCGTGAGCACCAGGCCGCACAGTTTGGTGTTGTCCGCAAAGGGGGCGTCGTCCGGGTTGGAGATGGTGTGGCCCCAGCCCAGCCAGCCGTCCTCGTTGATGGGCAGCCGGGCCAGAATCTTCAGCCAGCGGATGGGCCAGTACCATGTCTCATCCGAATCGGTGACCTTCCAGTCGGGGGGCAGGGCGACGATGATCTCCGCCCGCTCCAGCTTTTTCTCGGCCAGCTCTTCTGGCACATTCATCCGGTGGGCCCCCATGCCGAAGGTGGACAGGACATAGTAGTTCCGCTCCGGGGTGGGCTTCATGATGTAGATGTCCACGTGGATATCGGGGGACATAATCTCGTGAAACACGTTGTCGCAGGGGCCGAAGTACCGCTCCAGATGGGCCTCCACCGCGTTCCAGTCCTCCTGCTCATACATCTCGGGATTGAACTCCCGGGCGGCAATGTACTTCTTACACTCCTCTATGAAGTGTTTGGTGTCCTCGTCCTCCGGGTCCAGCTCCAGAACCTTCTGGAAACAGGACAGGGCCTCCTGCTCCCGGTCCTGGTAGAACAGGGAGTAACCCAGGCGGTAGTGCCACAGGGGGTCGTTCTGGCCCTCGTCCGCCACGGAGCGCAGCAATTCCTCCGCCCGCTCCAGCTGGGTTTTGCCCTCCGGCTTGTCCAAGTCGGCGATGTTGTTGTAGGCCCGGGCCAGCTGGCAGGTGAGGGTGTAGTCCAGTTTTTGGGTGTCGGACAGGGTTTCCAGGCAGTCAATGATCTCCTGGTACTCGTCGTCCTGGTGCCATTTGTCCAGGCGAGCTAGCAAGTCGTTCATATTTAGAACACCTTCTTGATTTTATGTAGGGGCGGACATGGTCCGCCCGCAATTTATGGTTTGCTTCCAGAGATATCCGGGCGCACAGCCTGCGCCCTACAGAATCAGAACCCGATTTTCAGCGACATTCCCTCCACGTTGACCCCCTCAGACCGGGTGATGTGGAGCTTCTGTTCGGCGGTGTAGCCCAAGGTCTCGCCGTCCCGGAGGGTGACGTCCTCCTCAATCAGGTAGCCGGAGACGTTCAGCAGCAGCTCGTGGACATCCCTGGGGGACTGCTGGCTGTCCCGAATCTCCAGCTCGTCCTTGCCGAAGGCCCGCAGGCCGTTGGTCCAGCCGCAGATGCCCTTCTCGTACTGGACCAGCCCCACAAACACCAGGTCCAGCAGGGGCAGATTGCCCTCCTTCAGGTCTTCGGATACCCGGATGAAGTAGTCAGGCAGCCAGACGGTGCCGTTGGTATACACCCCCAGGGCGTTGGGGGCCTTGAGCAGGGTGGCCACCAGCTTTACATACAGCTCCCCCCGCTGGCGGGGTGGGTGCTCCTTGTCGATCACCGCCATCATCACGTGGGCCTTGTGGCTCTTGGCTGCGGCAAGGGCGTTCTCCTTGTCCATAAAGTTGCTGTTGGCCCAGTACTCCGCCTCGCCGTCAGGGACGGGCGCCTCCATCAGGGAGGCGGCCACCGTCATGCCGTCCACATCGAAGACCGCCACGGTCTTATCGTCATTCTCGCCGGCCTGCTCCCCGTCTGACGGGGGGTAGTCGATGTCCCAGTCCGCCTTCAGCTGCTTCTTGAAGGCCTCCAGGTCCCACTCCGGGGTGGACAGCAGCACAAAGCCGGCGAAGGGACCGGCGGAGCTCTGCCGGTCCACCTCCTCCTTGGCCCGGTCCATCCAGTATTGGCGGATGGCTTCTACCATGGCCTCGCACCGCTCCTGGGCGTCGGCGGGGTCGTAGGGTTCCATGGCGCTGAAGGTGTGGCCGCAAGGCTCCGGGGTCTCGGCATCCTCAAAGCCGCACACCCCCACCAGCCACTTGCCCAGCAGGGACTTTTTGTATTTGAGGATATAGTAGTGGCAGTCGTGGAGGTCAAACTCCCCCGCAATCTCGATCTTGGCCGGGGCCTTGCCCAGCTCCTGGGGGTGGGCAAGCCACTCCGTCATGGCGGCCACCGCCGCCTGCTGCTGATTTGTCATAGGAATCGTCTCCTCCTGTCTTTATTCGGGCGCGCCAGGTGCGCCCCTACGGATTTGCCTGCATGGTCTGCTTCTCCACGTCCTGGGTCTGAACGGTGATCTTCTTCACCAGCTCCACGATACCGGGCCGGTCCTCCGGCTCCAGGTAAGTCACGGTGATGACGAACAGGGTGGGGCCGGTGATGACCTCCGCCCGGACCTGATAGATGGGCTGTCCGTCCTCCTCCAGCGCCCGCCAGCCGTACTGGACTGCCCCGCCCTTGATCTCAAACTGGGTCAGGTCGTTGTCCCCCTGGAACACCGGGGTAAACGAGGCCTCCCCCTGGTTCATCCGGTAGCCGTTCACCCGCCAGATGGGGCTGAGGCCGGTCTCGTCCCACCACTTGTCGCAGCCCTTTCCCTCCTCCCACTGCTCCCGCTGGTAGCGGTACAGGCCGGGGAGGGTGAGGCGCAGGGGGCCGATGGAATAGGTGACCAGTCCCTTGCGGTAGCCGGGTTCAAACTCCTCCGCCAGCTCAGGGCCGTCAGGCAGGGCGGGCGCGCGGTGGGCCAGCTGGCAGATCTCCTCATAGGCCCTCCGGGGCAGCGGGACATTCCGGTCCAGCACGGCGGCCATCTCCAGATTTTTGCAGACAATCTCGTTATTACTGGCGTCCTCCTGGCTCCGGGAGGAGGGGGCGTAATGGCAGTGCTCCCACAGCAGGTTCAGGGCCACCTGCCGGTTGTAGAGGGCATCCCGCTTGCCGGGGTGATACCACAGGAAAAACCGCTCCGCCAGGGCCTCGATGCCCTGATTCTCCACCGTCTCCCGCATCCACCGGCCGGAAAACCGGCCCACCGGGGTGACTACCGTGCCGGGGACATCCTCGGGCATGTAGGCGTCCAGGTCCCAGCACATGCACACGTTGGTGTGATCCTCGCTGAACTGGCCGGTGAGCACATCCGCAATGGTCTTCAGCCAGGGGTAGAAGTGCTCCCGGAGCATCCGGTCGAAGTCCCGGTGCTGGTAATATTCCGTCTCGTCCGCCACACTCAGCTTCTGGATGGGCAGGGCGTCCAGCGCCTCCACCGCCGCCTTGTGCAGCCCCGGCCCGGCGGGGGTGGAGACGCACTCCCCCTCCACCTCCCACTGGCTCAGCAGGCCGCCCCCCTTCTTCCAGGTCATGTGTACCTGGCCGTCCAGGGGGCACAGGCTGATGCTCAGCCCGTCTTCCCGCTGGTAGAGTCCGTATCCCTGCTCCTCTGCCAGCCTCTGGGCGGCCACCAGCAGGGTCTCCGGCTTTTTCACCCTGCCGGTAAAGGTAAATCCAATGCTCATACTGGTTCACTCCTTTTTCTTTGGGTTCCGCAATTATGTATGGACAGTCTCCTCCCGGGCCGCGCTGTTCACCACCGAGATCATCCCGATGAGCTCCGCCGCCTGGACCAGCTCCTCCGGGCTGCCGCAGGTGACTGTGAGGAAAAACAGGGCCGGGCCGGCAATAACCTCACACTGGGCCTGATAGAGCCGCTCCGCGTCCTCATAGACCTCCTTCCAACCCCAGCGCAGGGCGCCGCCCTTCAGCATTCGGCCCTCCACGCCGTGGAGGGCGTCCAGGTTTTCGGTAAACTGGGCCTCCCCCTCCCGCACCCGGTAGGCGCTCACCCGCCAGACGGGACCAGTGCCGTCAGTCCACAGGCGGGCGCCGCCGTTCTGCCAGGGCTCCCAGCCGCTGAGATAGCTGCCGGGCAGGGTGAGACGCAGCGCGCCTATCCCGTGAGTGATCAGGTCCTTTCGGTAGCCGGGGAGGAACTCCTCCGCCAACTCCGGCCCCTGGAGCAGAACCGCGTCCCGCTGAGCCAGGGCGCATACCTCTTCATAGGCGCTCCGGGGCAGGGGGAGGGCGGGGTTCATCCGAGCCGCCCGCTCCAGGTCGTCTAAAATGGCTCCATTCACAGCGGCGTCCTCCCCGCTTCGGGCGGAGGGGGCAAAATAGCACCGCTCCCACAGGGCGTTGATGGCCCGGTTGCGGTAGAAGCGGGCGTCCCGAGTCCGGTCGTTCCACAGGAAGAACCGGCCCGCCAGAGCGTCAATTCCCCCCTGCTCCACCGTGCGGACCAGCTCGCCCAGCCGAAAGCGTCCCATGGGGGTGATGACGGTGTCCGGAATATCCCGAGGGGCGTATTGTTCCAGGTCCCAACACAGCTGCATTCCAGACACCCCTTTGCCGCTCTCCTGGCTGCATACATCCACCAGGGTGCGCAGCCAAGGGTAGAAGTGCTCCTCCTTCATCCGCTGGAAGTCCCGGTGGCGATAGAAACCGGTCTCGTCCTCCACCGTTAGGCCCCGGATGGGCAGGCTGTCCAACAGCTCCACCGCCGCCCGGTGCAGCCCCGCCCCTGCCGGAGTCGATATGCAGCCCCCCCGGACCAGCCAGGGACCTGCCGGGTCTTCTGCGGGCCGCCACAGGATGCCCAGCTCGCCCCCCATGGGGCACAGGACCGCCTTCAGGCCGGTCTCTCCCACCTTCAGATGGCAGTCCCGCTCCCGGGCCAGGGTCTGCGCCGCCTCCAGCAGCGCCTTTGGGCTGTCGATTCTACCGGTAAAGCTTAACCCGATGCTCATTGCGCTCTCCTCCTCTATGGGTTCTTTCCTTTTTTCAAAAAAGGAGGGAACCAAAGGAAAAACTTTGTGGAAAAACGGGGCCTTTCTTCCCTATTTCTCCTCCTGCTGCTTCAGGCTGATCCCGCCCACGTGGAAACGGAAGGTATGGAAGGCCGCCCACTCCATCGGAGCCCCGGCAAAGACCTCCACAGCCGCATCCAGCAGCACCTTTAAATCCCAGGCGATGAAGTCCAGGTAGCCAAGCGTGGTGCCGGTGGCCCCGCCAGTGAAGGTGACGACGCCTTCTCCGCAGCGGGCCTGGATGGCCTGTTCCAACTGGTCCCGCAGGTCCAAAATCTCTTTCTTGTCCACCCCATCTAAGGGATAATAGAAAAAGCCAGGGACCACACCATCCCGGTGGAGGCGGTCCATACAGAAGTCCTCTCCCCGGAGATATCCCTTGAGGATGGGGACGCAGCAGGTGACGCCCACAAACACATCATACCGCAGGGGCCAGTCCTCCTCCTCGCTGGGTTTGCCCTCATAGGCGGTATACCGCTGGCCGGCCAGTTCCGGGTCGTTGGCCTGGGGCCAGCCCTCCGGGTCCACCTCGGCGGCCACGAAGTCGGCCAGCTCATTCAGGGGGATGCTCGGCCCCTCGGCCGGGGCCTTCAGCACATCCAGATAGTCCACATACCGCATGGCGGCCAGTTCCCCCAGGGCTTGGTCCAGCAGAATACAAATCATGTTGTAGACCTGGTCCTCCATCTCCTCCATCATGGGGGCCAGCTTTTCGCAGTACAACTCCAGCCCCAGACCATTGTCCTCGGTCTTCTTGGCCCAGACCTGGACATCCTCCAGAGAGATGTCCTGATTGTACATCCGCAGGCCAAAGTTGCTGGTCCGAGTGCGGCCCACTTTGATATTCCACTGCTCCAGCAGCTGCTTTGGGGCGTGCTGCTGGAAGTAGACCATCTGGAACATCCGGGCCCGGTCCCCCTCTGGAACAAGGATCAACTCATATTTTTCCCCGTTGTGGCCCAGTTCGAAAGCGGGGTTGGAGAAGGCGGGCGCCAGCAGTTGTGAGCATTTGCTCACCACCTGTTCGCTGACATTCTCCCGGTCCTTTTGGTCCATTAGAGAGCGCAGTTCCCCCTCGCCGGCCAGGAAGGACTCCCAGCCCTCCTGTGTCCGCACCCGGAAAGGCTTGATGCCCAGGGGGAGCGCCAGGGTGCGCTGGCAGCGTTCTATGAACTCCTGGGTGTCCTCGTCCCCAGGGCGGGCCTCCAGGGCCCTTTCAAAGTAGGTCAGGGCCAACCTCTCCTGGTCCAGGTAGTAGTAGGCGTAGCCCACCCGGAAGTTCCAGGTGTGTGCCAAGTCCGGGTCTTCTTTCGCCGCCGCCTCCAACTGGTCCTCCAGGGACAGCAGCAGGTCCAGGGCGTGTTGATACACAGGCCGATCCTCTGGCGGTTCCAGACCGATGGCCAGGTTGTTGTAGGCCATGGCCAGGACACTGATGAGATTGAAATTCAGCGCGTTTTCAGGCAGGGCTTCAATGCAGTCCACAATCTGCTGGTAGTTCTCCTCCTCGTTCCACTGCTCAAGCTGATTTAAAATTTCCTGGTCCATGGTTGTTCTCCTTTCAAATTAAGTGCATCCAGTATCACACATGTCCTGTCCTATAAACAGGACTTTTGCTTCCTCTCCAAATCCGCCAGATAGGCAGCCGGACCGCTCTGGTACAAGTCGCCGCCCTGGGGGTCCAGAATGACGGTGAGGGGCATGTCGACCACCTCCAGCCGGCGCACCGCCTCGCAGCCCAGGTCCTCCCAACAGACCATCTCCAGCCCCTTCACGCTGGCCGCCATCAGCGCCCCCGCGCCCCCCAAGGCGGCCAGGTAGACCGCGCCGTTGCGGACAACCGCCTCTTTGACCGCATCATTCCGGACGCCCTTGCCGATCATAATGGCCTGACCCAGGTCCAGCAGCCGGGGGGAATAGGCGTCCATCCGCCCGCTGGTGGTGGGGCCGGCAGCGCCGATGATCTCCCCTGGGCGCTCTGGAGTGGGCCCCACATAGTACAAAGCGGAGCCCTCCGCCGGGAAGGGCAGCCGCTCCCCGCGGTCCAGCAGTTCCATCATCCGCTTGTGGGCTGCGTCCCGGGCGGTATACACCGTCCCGGACAGCAGCACGGTATCCCCCGCCCGCAAGGGGGCCAGGTCCTCCCGGGTGACGGGGGTGGTCAATCTGTACTGCATAAAAATTCCTCCACAATCTTTGCAGGGGGCTCCCGCCGGTCACCCGTCCGGCAGCCCGTACTTGAACCAGCTGAAGCCTGTCTTCAGCGCCCTCCGCTCCATTTCCTGTCTACGGTCCTGGAAATACTCGACCGACATGTCCTGACGGTAAGGCAGCGTGTGGGTGCTGTACAGGGTGAAAGCTGTGAACGCGGCCGGTAGTACCCGTCAAGGTCCATCCGCGTCACACCTTTACAGTACCACGGTCGCTCTGCGCGTCACATGACAGCTCACATTTACCGCCACAGGCAGTCCGGCCACATGGGTGGGGGCGGTTTCGATCGCCAACCCCAGACAGGTGGCGCGCCCGCCAAACCCCTGAGGTCCGATGCCCAGGGCGTTGATCTCTTCCAGCAGTTCATCTTCCAGCACCTGATAGAAGGGGTCTGGGTTTGGCTGGTCCAGAGGGCGGAGCAGGGCGTGCTTGGCCAGGGCGGCCACCTTGTCGAAGCAGCCCCCAATACCGATGCCCAGCACGATCGGCGGGCAGGGATTGGGTCCGGCCAGCCGGACGGTCTCTATCACAAATTTTTTCACGCCCTCCACCCCGTCAGCAGGTTTGAGCATCCCCAACCGGCTCATGTTCTCCGACCCGAAGCCCTTGGGGACCACGGTGATGGCGCATTGGTCCCCGGGGACAATACGCACCGTAATTGAGGCGGGGGTATTATCCTCTGTGTTGACCCTTCGCAGGGGGTCGGCTACCATAGACTTGCGCAGAAAGCCCTCCCCGTAACCTTGGCGGACCCCCTGGTGAACCGCCTGCTCAAAATTTCCCTCAATGTGAAGCTCCTGGCCCAGCTCCACAAAGACGCAGGCCATGCCCGTGTCCTGACAGATGGGCAGGCTGCACGCCCGGGCCCGGTCCCGGTTTTGCCGGAGCAGGTCCAGGGTCCCCTGGGCCAGGGGCCAGGGTTCGGTAAAGTAGGCCCGCTCCAGGGCGCGGTCCACATCCTCGGGCAAACACGTGTTGGCCCGGATGCACAGCCGGGCCACAGCGGCGGTGATCTCAGCGGCAGAAACAGTTCGCATGGGAGGGGGCTCCTCTCTCTTGGCATTTTCCTCTATTTTACCATAAAGGCACGCCTCTTTCAATCATAAAGAATGTTCGATATTTGGGCCGGTCCGGCAGGCCTCATCCCCCGGCCCTGGCGCAGGTTCCAGTAAAATACTGTTGACGGCCGGTAGGGGAGTCGTGTTATACTGACAAGGTACGACATGGAAAATCCCCCCTTCCAACAGCAATTTCAGAGAGCGAGGAAAACTATGACAAGAAAATGGATCCCCAACACCCTGACAGCTGGGCTCACCGCCCTGGCTCTGGCCCTGTCGCTCACTCCGGTCCGGGCGACCAAGACCACGTACCGGGATGTGGACGACGACTCCTGGTATGCCTCCTATGTGGCCTTCTGCCAACAGCGCGGACTGATGGACGGCATGGCCGGCGCCTCCTTCGAGCCTGGCGGTCTGATGACCCGAGCCACCCTGACAGAGGCCCTCTACCGACTGGAGGGCAGTCCCGCCGTGGAGCCGGAGGAGGACCTGCCCTTCTCAGATGTGGACGCGGACCACCCCAACCTGAACGCCATCCGCTGGGCCAAGCAAAACGGCGTGGTCAGCGGTTATCTCAGCGGCCGCTTTGGACCCGAAGATCCCATTACCCGGGAACAGATTGCCGCCCTGCTCTGGAGCAGCCAGGGCAGGCAGCAGCCTGACGCCTCCGCCGCCTTCACAGACGGGGAGGAGATCTCCCCCTGGGCTGCCGACGCTGTGGACTGGGCCTATGCGGTACATCTGATGGCGGGCAGTCCCTCCCACTGTTTTCTGCCGCAAAAAAACACAAACCGGGCGGAGGGGGCCACCATCATCACAAATTACGCCAGGGAGTTTTATGGTCTGGAGGGCGGATACCCCATGCCAGACCCCAGCCCCATCCCACCCAACGGCTACAACAGCGAGGCCTTTTCCCTAGATGAGCGAGGCTATCTCTCCTACTCAGGTATGGGCGGCTTTTACCGGGGGGTGGATGTGTCCGCCCACCAAAAGCAGGTGGACTGGGCCAGAGTGGCCGCCACGGGGATGGACTTTGCCATGATCCGCGCGGGCTACCGGGGGTATACGCTGGGGACCATCAATCAGGATGCCTATTTCCAGGCCAATATCCAGGGCGCCCTGGACAATGGTATGGAGGTGGGTGTGTATTTCTTCTCCCAGGCGCTCACCCCCCAGGAGGCGGAGGAGGAGGCATATCAGCTGCTGGAGTGGATCAGCCAATATGATATCACCTACCCGGTGGTCTTCGACTGGGAAGAGGTGGACCGGGAGGACTCCCGCTCCCGAAATACGGATGGAAACACCGTCACCGCCTGCGCGCTGGCCTTTTGCAAGGTGATCCAGGACGCGGGCTACACCCCCATGACCTACGGCAGCCCCTCCAAGGTTTATAAGGGAGGAATTTTGCTGGAGTACCTACAGGACTATCCTTTCTGGCTGGCCCACTACACCAAGGAGACCGCCCCCACCAGCTTCCGCTATCATTACGACATGTGGCAGTACACCAGCACAGGCGCGGTGGACGGGATTGAGGGGAATGTCGACCTGAACATTTGCCTGACCGACCTGTCCAGCAGGTCGGACGGAATGCCGGATGACTGGTGGATGTGGCCCGCCTGAGGGCCGCAACTGCCGGTTGCGGAAACTTCCAGCCCTTCCTGGTGGAACGCAACCGCCTTGTCTGATACATTGGTCTTACATCCATTGACAAGGGGGAACCGATATGAATCTAAATGAGAAAATCGCATGGTACCGCCGGGACCGAAAGCTGTCCCAAGAGGAACTGGCCGCCCAGACGGGGGTCTCCCGCCAGGCGGTGAGCAAATGGGAGCTGGGTGAGGCGACGCCTGACATCAACAAGCTGGTGGCCCTGGCAAAGGCCTTTGGCGTCACCACCGACCACCTGCTGAACGATGCGGAGCAGCCGGAGCCCGTGGCTCCCCCGGCCCAGGAGGGCGGCCCGGCCGACCCGCCGCCCGGCTCCAGTCTGCCTGGCATCATCGGCAGAATGGCCCGCCGGTGGGGCTGGCTGGCCGGCATCTACATCGCCCTTCAGGGGGCGGGGGTGGCCCTGATGGGGACTGCCGCTCGGTGGGCGTTTGGCAGAATGTTTACCGCCTCCAACCGGATAATGGGCAGTTTTGGAGGCCCTGTGGGCGGCTGGACATATAGCGGTCCTCCGGAGATGGAAGACGCCGTGATGGAGGCGCTGGGAGTCGTGCCGCACAGCTCCCCACTCTCCGAGATCCAGGGGGTATTTTTGGGCATCAGCAATCTTATCATGATCATCGGCATCTTGGGGGTCATCGCTGGGCTGATTCTGGCCTTTGTGCTGTGGAAGGGCGGCAGAAAGGGGGACAGCTGAGCGGGGTTTCCCCATGGAAAAACGCCCATATTCCGACGAGCGCGCGGAATATGGGCGCTATTTTTTTACATATATTCACCGGCCAAGTGAATCTCTCCCGTCTCCAGCGAGGGGGACACCTGGATAATCCGCTGGTTGGAGGAGCCCCGGAAGCGCAGGCCCAGGTCCTTTTTCGACAGGACAAAGGGGCCGTCTACCAGCACGTCTATCCCCTCCAGCAACTTTCGGCTGTGGTCTCCTACGCTGCCGGCAGCCAGTTCCTCGAAGCGGTAGCCGGAGTAGCACCAGATGGTCTTTTCAGGCAGTTTTTCTCTGACCTGCGTCACCAACTCCAGCACCGCCCCCTGGTTCTCCGGCTCGAATGGTTCGCCCCCCAGCAGGGACAGCCCCCGGATGTGGTCCGGCGAGAGCAGGCTGAGGATTTTTTCCACCTCCGCCGCCCCAAAGGGGGCGCCATAAGAAAAGTCCCAGGTCTCTGGATTGAAGCACTCCTCACATCGGTGGGTGCAGCCCGACACAAACAGGGATACCCGTACCCCAGGGCCGTTGGCCACGTCCACCTTTTTAATATCGGCGTAGTTCATAAAAATCACCGTCTCATTTTCTGACTTTGAGTTTGGGGCAGCGCTGTTTCAGGTCGGGTAGAAAGTTCCGTTTCTGCTCGTCGTTCAAGTCGTTTTTGAAGATCAGCGTAAACTGCTGCCCCTTGGTCATCACAGTATAGTAGTGCCTGCTCTCCCGGACAAAGGCGAGCGTGTCATAGTGAAGCAGGATAGAGCCGTCAGTCTCCAGGCTGTGGACCGCAAGGCCGTCCACGTTAAAAAAGCTCTCCTGTCGGATGGACAGGGAACCGGCCTGCTCGCTCATGCGGGCTATGGCCATCTTATAATAGCGGCGGCGGTGAATTGCGGGATAGCTGTCAAACAGCGCCGCGGATACCAGGAAGAAGCAGGTAAATCCAACTTTTTTCACGCTAAGGCCAAAGAAAAGGGACAGCAACAGGCAAATCACGCAGCAGGTCCCGGTCAGCCTGCGGTACCAAGCGGGAATAAAAATCCCTATTATCTCCTTCATAGTGGCCTCGTCAATGACGCCCGAGGTGCGGTATTGGTCCATTGCAAATCATCTCCCAGTCAAGAAGACACAGCAGGGGACGGCCTGGAGCGCCGCCTCCTACTGAAAATCACTTACAGATGCAGCACCCTGGCTTTGATCTCCTTGGTCTTACCCACATTCCAGAAATTTTCCCCCAGATAGCCGCAGGTGCGGCGGGTGACGTTCATTTTGGACTGATCGGTGTTGTGGCACACCGGGCACTCCCAGTGGAACTCCTCGTTGATCTCAATCTCTCCGTCAAAGCCGCAGCACTGGCAGTAGTCGCTCTTGGTGTTGAACTCGGCGTACTGGATGTTGTCGTAGATGAACCGGACCACATCCTTTAGGGCCTCCAGGTTGTGGCGCATATTGGGGATCTCCACATAGGAGATGCACCCGCCAGTGGAGATGCGCTGGAACTGGCTTTCAAAGGTGAACTTATCGAAGGCGTCGATCTTCTCCCGCACATCCACATGGTAGCTGTTGGTGTAGTAGCCCTTATCGGTGACGTCTGGGATGGTGCCGAAGCGTTCCTTGTCGATGCGGGCAAAGCGGTAGCACAGGGACTCGGCGGGGGTGCCATACAGAGCGAAACCGATGTTGGTTTCCGCCTTCCAGTCGTCGCAGGCTTTCCGCAGCCGGTTCATCACCGCCAGGGCGAATTCAGTGCCGCCCTCCTGGGTGTGGCTGACCCCCTTGATCAGCTTGGTCAGCTCATACAGGCCGATGTACCCCAAGGAGATGGAGGAGTAGCCGCCGTAGAGCAGAGGCTCGATAGAGGCCCCCTTGGGCAGGCGGGCGATGGCGCCGTACTGCCAGTGGATGGGGGAGGAGTCGGACCTCACCTTTTTCAGGGCGTTGTGTCGGCACATGATGGCCTCAAAGCACAGGCTCAGCCGCTCTTCCAGCAGCTTCCAGAACTTCTCCTCGTCCCCATTGGCCAGGATGCCGATCTGGGGCAGGTTCAGGGAGACCACCCCCTGGTTGAACCGGCCCTCAAACTTGTAGCCGCCCTTCTCATCCTTCCAGGGAGCCAGGAAGGACCGGCATCCCATGGGGGAGAAGACGTTGCCCTGGTAATTCTCCCGCATCTTCTTGGCGGAGATGTAGTCGGGGTACATCCGCTTGGCGGAGCACTGGACGGCCAGTTCGGTGAGGTAGTCGTACTTGCCCCCCTTGAGGCAGTTGTGCTCGTCCAACACATAGACCAGCTTGGGAAAGGCGGGGGTGATGAAAACCCCCTTCTCATTCTTGATCCCCTCCAGCCGCTGGCGGAGGACCTCCTGGATAATCATGGCGTTCTCTTCCACATAGGGGTCATCCTCCTGAAGGTTGAGGAAGAGGGTGACAAAGGGGGACTGACCGTTGGTGGTCATCAGGGTGTTGATCTGGTATTGCAGGGTCTGCACCCCGTTTTTCAGCTCGCACTTGAGCTGGTCCATCACCAGCCGGTCCATGGTCTCCTCGTCCACCTTGCCGGCGCACTCGTAGGAGATGTGGGCCTTGAACTTCTCCCGGCTGCGGCGCAGGTATTTGCCCAGATGGCGCAGATCCACGCTCTGGCCGCCGTACTGGTTGGAGGCCACGCAGGCGATAATCTGAGTGGTGATGGTACAGGCCACCTGGAAGGTCTTGGGACTCTCGATGAGCTTGCCGTTCATCACGGTGCCATTCTCCAGCATGTCGCCGATGTTGATCAGGCAGCAGTTGAAGATGGGCTGGACGAAGTAGTCCGCGTCGTGGAAGTGGATGGTCCCCTCGTCGTGGGCCTTGGAGATGTGCTCGGGCAGGAGGATGCGCCGGGTCAGGTCCCGGCTCACCTCGCCGGCGATGTAGTCCCGCTGGGTGGCGGCAATCATGGTGTTCTTGTTGGAGTTCTCCTCGGCCAGTTCCTTGTTCTCGTTGCGCAGCAGAGCCAGGATGGACTCGTCAGTGGTATTGGCCTTTCGCACCAGAGCCCGGTTATAGCGGTAGATGATATAGGTCTTGGCCAGGTAGAACTTGTTGCGCTCCACCAGCCCCTGTTCTACCAGATCCTGGATGTCCTCCACCAAAATGCGCTGGCGCTTCTGGGCCTCGATACTGTCTATAATGGCGTCGATGTCCTCCCGGCCGAGCCGATCGGCCTCGGGCACCTCGGCGTTGGCTTTCTCGATGGCGATCACGATCTTACTGCGGTCGTAGTCCACACTGGTGCCGTCTCGTTTGATAACCTTCATTCCTGTTCTCCTCTCATTGGTAAAAGGCCCCGAAGGGGGATATTTTCTGCCGGAGGCGGACCCCCGGCTTATAGGCGCATGGGGAATTATAGCACATCCCTCCCCCTTTGTCTACAACATCTTGTGGAGCTTTCGGAATAAACTTCGGAGATAATACAAGATGTATTCTCCCCCTTTGGTTCCCTCTTTTCCGCCTGTCTCAAGGGTTTCGGTTGCCAGGGCGGAGGAAATGTGGTATACTTTAGAAAAATTTTCAGCAAAATGCCCATGGAGGTCTCTATGACAAAACAAACCGCTGTCGCCATGAGCGGCGGAGTGGACAGCTGCGCTGCCGCTCTCCTTCTCCAGCGGGAGGGGAGGCAGCTGCTAGGGCTCACCCTGTGCCTCTCCGACTCCGGGGGGGCGGACAGGGCGGCAGCCGATGCCGCCGCCGCCGCCCGTCAGCTGGGCTTCCCCCACCAGACACTGGATATGCGCCAGGAGTTTCAGGCTGGAGTGGTAGCGCCCTTCATTGCCGAATATGAGAGGGGCCGCACCCCGAATCCCTGTGTGGGGTGCAACCGGACAATAAAATTTGGCGCCCTTCTTCAGGTGGCCCAGGCGCTGGGCTGCGGCAGTCTGGCTACAGGCCATTACGCCCGGGTGGACCACAGTTCCGGCCGCTGGCTGCTGCGCAAGGCGGCCCGACTGGACAAGGATCAGAGCTATGTGCTGGCCATGCTCACCCAGGAGCAGCTGTCCCGGGCCCTGTTCCCCCTGGGAGGGCTGTCCAAGGAGGAGGTCCGCGCCATGGCCAGCGAAGCCGGCCTGGCCGCCGCCCAAAGGGAGGACAGCCAGGACATCTGCTTCATCCCCGACGGGGACTACGGCGCGTTCATCCGCCAGCACACCGGGCGTGACTACCCCTCTGGCCCCTTCCTGCACGAGGATGGGACTCCGCTGGGTCGGCACAGGGGTATCATCGACTACACCGTGGGCCAGCGGCGGGGACTGGGGGTGTCCTCTAACCGGGGACGACTGTATGTAAAGGAGGTCCGCCCCGGAGAAAATACGGTGGTCCTGTCGGACAACGCCGGCCTCTTTGCCCGGACCCTGGAGGCGGACGGGCTGAATCTGATCCCCTGTGGGAGGCTGGATGGTCCCGTCCGGCTTTGGGCCAAAATACGCTACCGCATGGCGGAACAGCCCTGCACCGCGGAGCAGACCGGAGAAGACACCCTCCGCCTCACCTTCGATCAGCCCCAGCGGGCCATTACCCCGGGACAGACGGTGGTCCTCTATGATGGGGACCTGGTGGTGGGGGGGGCACGTATTGTAACCAGTATCCCCGACTGAAAGGAGCGCGCAATGGCGAAGAAAAATAAAAAGCGTCAACACAGCCGCACGGTGGACATCAAGCGGCAGATGGAACAGGAGAAGCTGGCCGAGGAGAAGGACCGCGCCAAGAAACGTTTGGACCCCACTGCCCGCGCCCTGCTGTACGGCGATTTGATCTTCCTGGCCCTCTCCTCCCTCCTCTATGCCAATCACCTCCTCTCCGACTTTGCCAGCGGTCTGTGTACCGTGATGGGCGCCGTCCTGCTGATACTCGCGCTTTGGATCCAGTTCGGACGGAAAAAGGACCGCGACAATTTGAAGAAGGGGCCAAGGCTGTAGGAAGGGGCAGGACTTGTCTTGGCCCTGTGGGGGCGGGATCGACTGGAACAGGGCCGACAGGCAGTTTGATAAAGAAGTTGATTTTTTCCCTCGCCTGGTATATGATAGCTTACATTATAGACACTAAGGAATACTTTCCCAATGAGAGGAACTTGTGCAATGAGAAGAGACATTGCGCTGCCCGCCTTGTCTGTGGCCGGAGGTGTGGCCGGCTTCTTTCTCCGGCGGTGGCAGCTGTCCTGCGCCTATGTGCCCGAGACGGGGCTGTTTGTCCACGGCGCGCCGGCCACCTATCTCCTGCTGGGGCTGATCGCTCTGATAGCCCTGACATTTCTGCTGCTGGTGCGCCACAAAAAGGGGCCTGACGACTACCTGCCCGCCTTCGGCTGGCCTGAGGCCGGACAGATGACCGCCTTGACCGCGGCCGGACTCCTCCTCCTAGCGGCCGGAGCACTGGGGCTGCGGGACGGATTGGTCCAATTCCAGCTGTGGCGGAGCGCGCCAGAACTGTACCAGCTCTCCAGCCCCGTCACCCAGCTGCTCACCGGCCTGCTGTGTATCCCCGCCGGGCTGGGCGTCCTTCTGATGGGAAAGATGGCCTATCGGGAAAAACTGGACGATGCCGCCTGTTGGCTGGCGCCCTTCCCCGCTCTGGCCGGAGTGGTCTGGCTCTTTGCTTCCCATTTGAGGACCGGGACACAGCCGGTGCTGATGAAATACGGCTTCCAGCTGGCCGCCGTCTGCCTGCTCACCCTGGCCCACTACTATGTTGCCGGATTCCTTTTTGGCCGCCTGTGCCGCCAGAGGGCCCTGTTGTTCGCTCTGTTGGGGCCGGTACTGGGACTGATTTCTCTGGCGGACCGACCGGACCTGTTTACCGCCGCCGCCCTGCTGGCTTTCTCTCTGTCCGCGCTGACCTTCGCCCACGCGCTGCTGCGCGCCCTCTTTGGACCGCCCAGGCCCAAACGGCTGGTGGGGCGAATGCCTCCCCCAGAGGAGGAAGAAGCGGAGTGACGGATCGGGGCGGTATGCGGCCGCCCCTACAAAATATCCCTGTAGAGTGCAGGTCCCGCCGCCATCCCCGGGCAGACGGCCTAACGGGGACATTGTGCCCCGCAAAAATTGTGAAAAGGGAGAGCGTTACCATGGAAAAAAGACGTTTTTATATCACCACACCCATCTATTACCCCAGCGACAAGCTGCACATCGGCCACACCTACTGCACCGTGGCCACCGACGCCATGGCCCGGTATAAGCGGCTGGCCGGCTATGACGTGATGTTCCTCACCGGCACCGACGAGCACGGCCAGAAGATTGAGGACAAGGCCCGGGAGGCGGGCGTCACTCCCCAGCAGTTTGTGGACAACATCGTCCAGGGGGACCGGGGCATCCTGGACCTGTGGAAGCTGATGAACATTTCCAACGACCGCTTCATTCGCACCACCGACGACTACCACGTCTGCGCCATCCAGAAAATCTTTAAGAAGATGCACGACAACGGGGACATCTACAAGGGCAAGTACGTGGGCAAGTACTGCAAGCCCTGCGAGTCCTTCTGGACGGAGAGCCAGCTGGTGGACGGCAAGTGCCCCGACTGCGGCCGGGAGGTGCAGGACGCGGAGGAGGAGGCCTACTTCTTCAAGCTGTCCAAGTACGCCGACAGGATTCAGCACCTGCTGGAGGACACCGACTTTCTGGAGCCCCGCTCCCGGGTGAACGAGATGGTGAACAACTTCATCAAGCCCGGCCTGGAGGACCTGTGCGTCTCCCGCACCTCCTTCACCTGGGGCATCCCGGTGGACTTCGACCCCGGCCACGTGGTCTACGTGTGGGTGGACGCCCTGTCCAACTATATCACCGCCCTGGGCTACGGCAACGACCAGTACCACGACTATGAGACGTTCTGGCCCGCCGACGTCCACTTTGTGGGCAAGGAGATTGTCCGCTTCCACTCCATCATCTGGCCCGCCATGCTCATGAGCCTGGGAGAGCCCCTGCCCAAGAAGGTCTTTGGACAC
>CAPGBJ010000058.1 GCA_948616425.1 uncultured Oscillospiraceae bacterium | reverse complement strand
TGCTGATGTATTTTTGTTTACAGACGGGGCTGCTGCTCTTCTTGGCATGGTGGGCCTATGGATACTACCGGCTGCGCCAAGGGACCAAGACCATTGCCAAGGGAGATTTGGAGTATCAAATTGATACCAGGCGTATGCCCTACGACCTGCGTGTCCAGGCGGAGGACCTGAATAATATCTCGGTGGGATTGGCCGGGGCAGTGGATGAGAAGATGAAAAGTGAGCGATTTAAGGCGGAGCTGATTACCAATGTCTCCCATGACCTGAAGACCCCCCTCACCTCCATCATCAATTATGTCAACCTGCTCAAATCTACCGACCAGACCGATCCTAAAGCCATGGAATATATTGAGGTGTTGGACCGAAAGTCCCAGCGGCTGAAAAAGCTCACCGAAGATCTGGTAGAGGCCTCTAAAGCGTCTACTGGGGTGCTGTCGGTTGTTCGGGAGAAAATCGGTATGGCGCAGCTGATTGACCAAGCCGTGGGGGAGTGGGAAGAGAAGTTGAATGACCGCAGTCTCACCCTGGTGACCACTTTACCTGAGGGAGAGACCTGGGTGTACGCCGACGGACGTCACCTGTGGCGTGTCATTGACAATCTGTTGTCCAACTGCGCCAAATACGCCATGGAGGGCACCCGAATCTATCTGGATCTGGAGCGAGGCAAGGGCCAAGTGGCTTTGTCGGTGAAGAACATCTCTCGGGAACCGCTGAATGTCCCCGCCGAACGGCTGATGGAGCGTTTTGTCAGGGGAGAGGAGTCTCGTTCCACCGAGGGTTCTGGCTTGGGGCTGTCCATTGCGCGTTCCCTCACGGAACTTCAGGGCGGCGCCTTTGACCTGGCTGTGGATGGAGATCTCTTTAAAGCGATTGTGACATTGCCCCAGGCGAATTGAAGACAGATTTGTTCCGCTGCCGCCGAAGGTAGTGCCAATTCTCCTGGTGCGGGAGAGGGCAACCCGTAGAAGGGGGTCAAGACAATTGAATATGATCCACCCATCCCGTCTGGAATGGGTGGATTTTCTTTGTCCCGAAAAATTTAAAAAACTATATGCTTTTTTTATAAATTGTGGTATAGTGATAAATACCGCCACTATGTAGTGGTGGAAGAAGATGTGGGAGGGGGAGGACGCCGTGAAATTGAGGTTGAGAATCTCCGTGCTATACTTGGCTGTGCTTTTGCTGATGAGCGGCTGTCTGTTCCGCTCACCAGATGACCTGTATCGCCAGCCGGAGAAGTCGGCCGGCTATGAAAAGCTCAATGCCGCCATTCGTACGGTGCGTCTGGGCCTGGAGGCGGAGTTCAGTGTCCAGACGGAGGATGTCACCATTGTGGCAGGAGACAATACGGCAAGCATTCAACTTCAGGACTTGGATGGGGATGGTCGGCGAGAGAGCGCGGTGGCTTTTTTTCGGGTGCCCGGCATTGAAAAACCCATTAAGATTTACATTTTCACCCAAATTGGGGAGGAGTACGTGGTTACCGGCGTGGTGGAGGGAGAGGGAAATGCGATCCACGCCATTGATTACGCGCAGATCAACGGCAAGGGCCGAAAGGAACTGGCTGTCAACTGGCAGATTAATACGGGCGCCTATCAGCTGGGGGTGTATACGCTGGACGGGCTGGAGATGCCGGTAGAAGGAGCCGTCTCAGTGGCGGACCGCGAACGGAGCAGAACAGATCTGACGGGGGCTGAACTGCTGCTGACCAGGTGCAGCGTGGCTAGTGACAGCTCCAGCGGCTGCCGACTGCTGGACATGGATCGGGATACCCGCACTGAGGTGCTTGTAACCCGGATGGACGCCAGCGGCCTAATCAGTCAAGTGGAGCTCTATGGCTGGCAGGATGGGGCGTTGGGATCGGTGGCTTTGGCCGACCTGTCAGCGGGCATCAGCACCATCAATCGTATCCGTACCAACTATCTGGCCGGGGAGTACGACCAACCGGCCCTCTATGTTACCAGTACCCTGGCGGATGGAAGACGGGTGATCGACGTGGTGGCCTATGTGGAGGGCGCCTTTACCAATGTGGCCTTGGGAGAGGCGGGGGTCAGCCGGGAGGTAATCCAGGGGTACACTGAAATTAACCCCACTGATATCAATCGGGACTCTGTGGCGGAACTGCCCACGCCCTATGTGTTGCCCAATTATGGAGAGAGCAGCTCCAGCAATTTCTGGCTCATCGATTGGGGACAGTACGATGAGCGGGGGCGCCGCAACCATGTGCTCACCACTTACCACAATGTGAGCGACGGCTGGTATCTGGAGATTCCTGAGAGTTGGCGGGACCAGATTACCATTTCCCGTAATGATCAGGTCACTGGACGGCGAGAGGTGGTTTTTTCCCATTGGCAGGGGGCGGATGTGGCGCCCCTCCCCTTCCTGAGCATCTACCGCATGGCCAGCAGCCGCAGTACCGGTGTGGAGGAGGGCTTGGTAGTCCTTCGGGAGGAGGAGAACATAACCTATGCTGCCCGCTTCCATGGGGACAGTTGGGACAGCGGACTGGATGAGATGGACCTGTTGGAGCGGTTTAATATCATCCGCAGAAGTTGGTATAATGAGTGAAACCCCCTGCTGATTGGGGAGCAGTGCGGCGAGGACTTGGCGGAGGAAGTGCCAGAGAACAGGCGCAGACCGCCAAGCGTACTGCCAGTTTCCGGAGGGGAGTTTATTGAGGAGAGCTGTTAGGGGGAGGATCCCATGAGAAAAGTGCTGGTTTTAGAGGACGAGGAGAATATCCGCAGCTTTGTGGTGATCAATTTGAAGCGGGCGGGCTACCAGACTGTGGAGGCGGGCACCGGAGAGGAGGCCCTGGCCGCGGTAAAGGATAATCCGGATATCAAGGTGGCGCTACTGGATATTATGCTGCCCGGTATGGACGGATTCGAGGTCTGCCGCCGCCTGCGGGCCATGGACAATAAGATCGGCATCATTATGCTGACTGCCCGCACCCAGGAGATGGACAAGGTAACTGGTCTGATGACCGGGGCGGACGACTATGTGACCAAACCTTTTTCGCCGGCTGAGCTCACGGCCCGGGTGGATGCGCTGTTCCGCCGTACCGGCGGGGATGAGGCCCCCGTCTCTCCCGATGAGATTAGCGACCCGCCGTTTCTCCTGAATACCCGCAACCGTACCCTGGAAAAGAATGGACAGCGGGTTAAGCTGACTCAGGTGGAGTATTCCATTGTCAAGCTGTTTATGGAGAATCCAGGAAAGGCCCTGTCAAGGGAAGAAATTTTGGACACGGTGTGGGGCAAGGACTACTTTGGAGAGCTGAAGATTGTGGATGTGAATATCCGCCGCCTGCGCATTAAAATTGAGGACAACGCCCAAAAGCCCACCTTTGTCAACACTGTGTGGGGCTATGGGTACAAGTGGGGAAGCTAGCAGAAGACGGAACGCCCCCGGGGCTGGGTGAAGAAGGAAATGGAATATGTGAGGACAGGGAGGTGAGGCGCAGTGGCCAAGACCACAAAGGTACAGGATCAAGTAAAAATCCGGGGGATCCGGCGTCGGTGGCTGATGAACAGTGTGGCCATTGTGCTGTTAATCCTGGCGCTTGCAGTGGGGGCGTTCGCCACGATGCTGTGGAGCTACTACTACGACGGTACAGCGGACGATCTAGAGCGAAAAGCCACCTCCTCCGCCAATGGTTTCCGCATGTATACCCGCTCGGACTACCGGGCAGCGGCCCAGCAGACGGTGAGTAATTATGAGGATAAGAGCCGGCTGGAGCTGCAATTTCTGGATACCACCGGAGCGGTTATTCTTTCGGGCAATGACTTGACTGCCGGCAGTACGCCCAGCACCCCAGATATCCAGAGGGCATTGAATGAGCGCATTGTCGACTCCTGGCGGGGGCGGGACCCGGATACTGGGGAACGCATCCTGGCCGCTTCCAGCCCGGTGATTTACCAGGGGGAAGTGGTGGGGGTGATCCGATATGTCACCTCTCTGTCCAGCATTGACAGACAGTTTACCTTTGCTATGACGGTGATTGCCGCCATCGGTCTGGCTATCTTTGCTATGGTCTACTTCTCAAACCTCTACTTTGTCCGCTCCATTGTGGAGCCCCTGGCCGGTATTACAGAGATTGCCCAGGTGATCGCGGGGGGCAGCTATGGCGTTCAGATTGAGAAGAAGTTTGACGATGAAATCGGCGAGCTTACCGACGCGATCAACGATATGTCTCTGAAGATACGCCAAGCGGAGAAGACCCAGAGTGAATTTATTTCCTCTGTCTCCCACGAGCTGCGTACCCCGCTCACCGCAATCACTGGCTGGGCAGAGACCATCCAGAACGGTGAGGCCCGATCCGCCGATGATATCCGTAAGGGAATGTCTATCATTGTGTCTGAATCCAAGCGGCTGGGCAACATGGTAGAAGAGCTGTTGGAATTTTCCCGTATGGAGGACGGACGATTTACCTTGGCAGTAGAACCGCTGGATTTGAAGGCGGAACTGGAGGATGCCGTCTATACCTACAAGGAATTTTTCCGCAAGGAGGGGATTGCCCTGGACTATATCGACGGCCCGGAGGAGATGATTCCCGTCTCTGGTGACCCGGAACGGCTGCGCCAGGTGTTTTGTAACCTGTTCGACAACGCCGCGAAACACGGCGGTGCCGGCAAGCGCATTGATGTCTCCCTTTTCCAGGAGGGAGAGGCGGCGGTGATTCGCATTCGGGACTATGGTCCGGGCGCCCCCGAAGAGGAGCTGCCGTTCTTGAAGAATAAGTTTTATAAGGGGAGCGCCAAGACCCGGGGCTCTGGGATTGGCCTGGCTGTGTGTGAGGAAATCGTTACCCGCCACGAGGGGAGACTAGAAGTGGGAAATGCAGAAGGCGGCGGGTTTCAGGTGACCCTACGTCTGCCGGTTGAAATTTGACAGTGGGTCTGGTACAATCAGTGGTAAATAGAATTTTTTGAGGTGGCGTTGTCGGCGGTGCGGAGGCTTTCATGCAGATGGGGACAAGTTCTCGGCTGACCGGTGCTATGCTGGACGGTGACAAAATGCCTCCGCCTACAAAATAGACGCCCTACAAAGAGAAACAAAAGGAGAACCTAAATGCCAAAGCAGGAACAGACGTTCAAAACCATGTGCGGCGGACAGGCCCTCATTGAGGGCATTATGATGCGCGGCCCTAAAAAGCAGGCCGTGGTGGTCCGTAAAAGTGACGGAGAGTTAGAGGTTCAGGAGAAGGAACTCAAATTGATCAGGGAGCGATGCCCTGTGCTGGGCTGGCCCTTTCTCCGTGGAGTGGTTAACTTCGTTGATTCTATGTATAATGGGGTCACTGCCCTGATGTACTCTGCGGAATTTTTTCCAGAGGACGGGGAGGAGGAGGAAGAGCCCTCCAAATTTGAAAATTGGCTTCAGGAACACCTGGGCAGTGAGAAGGCCACCGCTGTTTTTACCACTGTGGCGGTTTTGCTGGGGCTGGCAATGTCCATTGGTCTGTTCTTCCTTCTGCCTACCATACTGGGGACGGCAGTCACTGTGGTGACTGACTCTATGCTAGCCCGGAACTTGTCAGAGAGTCTATTGAAAATTCTTATTTTTGTGGCTTATCTGGCGCTGTGTTCCCGAATGGGGGAGATGAAACGGGTTTTCTCCTACCATGGGGCGGAACACAAGACCATCTTTTGCTATGAGGCAGGTCTGCCCCTCACGGTAGAAAATGTGAGGGTACAGCCGCGTCACCACCCTCGATGTGGCACCAGCTTTTTGTTTATGGTCATTGCCATCTCTATCCTTGTGTCCACTGTGGTCTTTGCTATCTGGCCTGTGAGCAATCCCTTTCTGCGCTTTCTGGCCCATTTGGCTATGCTGCCGCTGGTTGTGAGTGTCAGCTATGAGATCAACCGCTGGGCTGGTCGGCATGACGGTCCTGTCACCCGGTTTTTTATTGCTCCAGGGCTGTGGTTACAGAATTTTACGACGTTTGAACCGGATGACGATATGATTGAGGTGGGGATCCGGGCGCTGGAACTGGTGCTGCCGGAGGAGAAGGGCACAGACGCGTGGTGAGGAGAAGTTGTGCTGATAAACTATCTGGATAGGCTGTCGGGAAGACGGCGGCTGATCTCGCTCTGCTAGCGGATATTCTGAAGATTGCGGATTCCCTTACCCAGGCGGCTGAGGGAGTTAGGCTGTACACTGGATGGGACGCTGGAGCGTTTTCGGAAGCGGACCGCTTTGTGGAGGAGCAGAAACGGCCTGGGGAACAGCCTGCACACCTGTGGGACGGCGCTGAAACGATATGGAAAACTGACGAGAAGGTGATTTAATGGCCACCACCTATAATAACCTATTCCTGGATACCCGTGCCCGCCTGAAAAAGGCTGGGGTGGAGTCCGCCCAACTGGAGGCCCGGGAGATCATCTGCTTCGCCGCCGACAAAACTCGGGAGCAGTTTTATCGGGACATGTCTCTCTATGTCTCCGGGGAGTTGGAACGCCGGGTGGAGGAGCTGGTGCAGCGCCGTCTGTCGGGAGAGCCGGTGGCCTATATCATCGGGGAGTGGGAGTTCTATGGCCTGTCACTGGATATCTCCCAGGATGTGCTGATTCCTCGGATGGACACCGAGTTGTTGGCAGAGCGGGGGATCCTTAAGGCCAGAGAGTCCGGTGAGGGAGCTCGGGTACTGGACCTGTGTGCGGGCAGCGGCTGTGTGGGGCTGGCGATTGCCGCTAACGCTCCGGAGTGTCGCGTGGTACTGGGTGAGCTGTCCGAGGGGGCGCTGCGTGTGTGTAAGCAGAATGTACGCCGCAACGAGCTCAACGCCCGGGTCACTTGCCTGTCTGTCAACGCGTTGGAGGCGCCTAGTTCTACGCTGTGGGACTTTGACGCAATCGTGTGTAATCCCCCTTACATCCCAAGCGAAGATATTGCGGTGCTGGATGTGTCCGTGAAGGACTATGAGCCCCGGCTTGCGCTGGATGGGGGGGCGGACGGCCTGGACTACTACCGGGCGATTGCCGCTAAGTGGAAATCCGCCCTGCGTCTGGGCGGCACCTTAATCTTCGAGGTCGGGATTGGTCAGGCCCCCGAGGTGGAGAATATTTTGGTGAAAAATGGATATGAAGATGTGAAAACACTGCCTGATACCCAGAACATCTTGCGGGTGGTAGAGGGGACTGTCAACAACTAGACTGGGCGTTCCTGTGTAGCGGCTACCCCAAATTTCTATCTGCTTGACAGGGGCCGGCACATTTGAAAGTCCGGTTTATAGGACAGTATAAAGCGTAGTATATGGGACAGTAAGAAGCCGGTCGCCCTGCACGCACCGGCGGGAAAGGATGATGGACATGGCATCAAAGAAACCTGCGATCGAATCGGCGGCGCCGGCCTCTGACAAAAAGAAAGCTTTGGAGACCTGTCTGGCTCAACTGGATAAGACCTATGGAAAGGGCACTGTCATGCGGCTGGGACAAAATACCGGCGTGGTGGTGGACTCCATCCCCACCGGCTCTCTGTCTCTAGACATCGCCCTGGGGATTGGCGGTGTGCCCAAGGGCCGTATTATTGAGATTTACGGCCCTGAATCCTCTGGTAAGACAACTTTGGCCCTCCATATTGTGGCCGAGGCCCAGAAACGGGGAGGCGAGGTGGCCTTTATCGACGCTGAGCACGCCTTAGATCCCAGCTATGCTCGGGCTCTGGGGGTCGATATTGATTCTATGCTGATCTCCCAGCCGGACACTGGTGAACAGGGTCTAGAGATCTGCGAGGCCCTGGTCCGCTCCGGTGCCCTGGATGTGGTAATAGTGGACTCGGTGGCCGCGCTGACCCCCCGGGCGGAAATCGAGGGGGAGATGGGCGACAGCCATGTGGGTCTGCTGGCTAGGCTAATGAGTCAGGCGTTGAGAAAGCTGGCTGGCTCTATTGCCAAGACCAACTGTATTGTTATTTTCATCAACCAACTTCGGGAGAAGGTGGGGGTTATGTATGGCAATCCAGAGGTGACCACAGGCGGCCGGGCTCTGAAGTTCTACGCCTCCGTCCGCATTGACATACGTAAGGTGGAAGCACTGAAAAACGGCACTGAGATAATCGGCAACCGCACCCGGGCTAAGATCGTGAAAAATAAAGTGGCGCCCCCCTTCCGGGAGGCGGAGTTTGAGATTCTCTATGGCGAGGGCATCTCCAAATGGGGCGAAATGGTGGACTTGGCAGTCAAGCTGGATGTTATTCAAAAATCCGGCTCCTGGTTTTCAATGGGCGAGACCCGCATCGGTCAGGGGCGGGATGCCGCCAAACAGTATCTCAAGGACAACCCCGAAGTAACCGCCGAGGTGGAGGCGCAGATTCGAACCAACTCCTTCAAACTGATGAGCAAGCAGTCTCAGGTGGCAGCCAAGGCTGCCGGTCGGGCGGTAGATGTCTCTGCCGACGACTTCGACGATGGGGCGCCAGCGGACGAGGCGTAAATGGTAATTCAGGAATTAAAGCCCTCCAAACATGTGGAGGGGCGTTGGCTGGCGGTGTTGGAGGACGGCTCTATCCTTCGGGTAGGCGAGGGTGAGGTGGTAAACTTTGCCCTCTACACTGGGAAGGAGTTGTCTGAGGGGGAGGCGGAGCAGCTTCAGTCCGCTGCCCACCGCAGCGGACTGAAGCGAAAGGCCATTGAACTGCTGATGAGAAAGCCGCAGTCCCGGCGGGAGCTGAGCCGCCGATTGAGGGAGTGGGAGGCCAGTGATGAGGAGGCCGAGGCCATTTGTGATCGGATGGAGGAGTTGGGGTATCTCAATGAGTTGGAATACGCCGGACGCGTCGTCCGTCACTATGTTTCCAAGGGATTTGGAGAACGAAAAATCCGGGATGAGCTGTACCGCCGGGGTGTCCCCCGGGAGTTATGGGAAAAGGCTCTGGCCCAGATTGAGGACAATTCTGAAAGTTTGGATGCCTTTTTGGAAAAAAAATTGAGAGGCAGTCACGACCCGAAGGATGTGAAAAAGGCCTCTGATGCCCTGGCCCGCCGAGGCTTCTCCTGGTCTGAGATCAGCGACGCACTGCGGCGTTATGGTATGGAAGTTTGGGACTGACTGACAGGTACAGGGGTTCTGTATCGACTGGAGCTCCATTTTGACTTGATGTGGAGGGTTTGTTTTGCCATTCAAAATCGCGTTTATTTCCTTAGGCTGCGCCAAAAATTTGGTGAATACCGAACAGATGATGGCGCTGTGTCGGACAGCGGGTCATAACGTCGTTGGCGATCCGGAGGGAGCGGACGTGGCGGTGTTAAACACCTGCGGATTTATTGAGTCGGCCAAGAGTGAGGCCATTGACCACATTTTGGAGTTAGCTGAGCTGAAACAGGCTGGTAAACTGAGCAAACTGTTGGTGACGGGTTGTCTCAGCCAGCGATACCCAGAGGAAATCCGTGCTGAGCTGCCTGAGGTGGACGGGATGCTGGGTACTGGCAGCTATACTGATGTGGTGGCAGCGGTGGAGAAGCTGATGGAGGGGGAGCGACCGGAATATTTTTCTAATATTCATCGTACCTATGAGGACGGGGAGCGACTAGTTACCACTCCGCCCTACACAGCATATTTAAAGATTGCCGAGGGTTGCAGCAACGGCTGTGCTTTCTGCATTATTCCAAAGCTGAGGGGAAGATACCGCAGCCGGTCCATGGAGGCACTGCTGTCTGAGGCGAAGAGGCTGGCTGACTCGGGAGTAAAAGAACTCATCGTGATTGCCCAGGACATCACTCGATATGGTCTGGATCTGGAGGAAAAAACTTCTTTGGCCCAGCTCTTGAAGAAGCTGTGCGGGATGGATTTTCACTGGATCCGTCTTCACTACCTCTATCCGGAGGCTATTACGGACGAACTAATCCATGTGATTGCCTCTGAACCCAAAGTGCTCCATTATTTGGACATTCCCATTCAGCACTGCAACGACGCCATCCTTGGGCGAATGCGCCGTCGAAACACCAAAGAGGAACTGGAGGCGCTGTTTGCCAAGCTGCGGGCCGCCATGCCCGATGTGGTGCTGCGTACCTCGCTGATTTGTGGTCTGCCCGGAGAAGGGGAGGCGGAGTTTGAGGAATTGTGCGCCTTTTTGCGAAAGCAGAAGCTCCAACGGGTGGGGGTGTTTCAGTTTTCTCCAGAAGAGGGCACCTTAGCTGCCGACATGGAGGGGCAGGTAGACACTGATACGGCCGCTCGGCGCGTGGAACTGGTGGTGGATCTGCAATCCCGGATCATGGATGGGTACAACGAGGAGCGGCTGGGTACGGTGATGGAGGTGCTCTGTGAGGGCTTTGACCATGTTGAGGGCTGCTATGTCGGCCGTACCTACGCTGACTCTGTGGATATTGACGGTCGGGTGTTGTTTACTGCTGCTGGGCTGGCTCCAGCTGGGGACTTTTTCCAGGTGCGCATCACTGGGGCCTCTGATGGGGATTTGATTGGTGAAATTGAGGAGTAGGAGCTGGGTCAGCTGAACATGTATGCCCTAAACATGAGTGCCGCCGTCTGCGGCGCCGACAGGCGAATAAGGAGATGAAAGCCGATGAATACCGCCAATAAGCTGACAATTCTGCGGGTGGTGATGATACCCGCGTTTCTGTTGGTGCTATATCTGAATGTGCCCAACGCCAACTACTGGGCTCTGGCCATCTTTGCCGCCGCCAGCATTACTGACACGCTGGATGGCTACATTGCCCGGCATTACAACCAGATTACCGACTTTGGCAAGTTTATGGACCCTTTGGCCGATAAGTGCTTGGTGACCGCAGCCATGCTCTGGTTTGTGGAGGTGGGACAGATGCCCGCCTGGGCGCTGCTCATTGTGATTGTTCGGGAGTTCGGTGTCTCGGGCCTGCGAATGGTGGCTGCCGACAAAGGAAGGGTGATTGCAGCTGGCTGGTCGGGAAAGGTGAAGACCGCGGCCACGATGGTGTGTATTATTCTCATGCTGTTGCCGCTGCCGGATATTGTCAACCAGATCTGCACCGCTGTCATTGTACTGACCACCATCTATTCCGGCGTGGAATATTTTATGAAGAATGCGGATATCTTGGCACAAGCCAAGTGAACAGGAGGCATCCATGATACCTGTCAAACAACAGGACCGGCTGAAGGAGTTTGTTACCCGAGTGGGGGTGATCCTTCTATCCTCCCTGATTGTGGCCGTCAACCTGAAGAGCTTTGTGGCGGCAGGGGATC
>CAPGBJ010000057.1 GCA_948616425.1 uncultured Oscillospiraceae bacterium | reverse complement strand
GCTGCCGGTCACAGGCTCAAAGAGGAAAGAAAAGCTTTGGTCCTCCCCTGCGGGAAAGCTGTGGCAATACTCATACTCCGCTGTGGTATCGTTCACCTTATAGGGCTGGGGCTGGCCGTCTAAAAACAGAAGAAATCCAACGGTATCCATCTTGCCGGTGAGGGAAAACTGGTACTCCAGCTGAAACTCGCCGCCGTCATAGGGGAATGGCAGACGCTCCCCACCCTCAGAAAAATCAGGTGAAGCAGCCCCGTGAGTGAGCATCCCCAAGAATCCGGCATCCTCCTCCGCGGCATCAAACGGGTTTGCGGCGACGGTCTGTGACGGTGGGGGCGTACTGTCTGGAATGGCGTAGTTCCCGCAGGCGGCGAGGGATAAAAGAGCGCCGCACAAAAGGGGAACCGCAATCAATCGTTTTCGCATAAATGACCTCCTTTGCTTTGATGGACTAAGCATAATGGGCAAAGGTCAAGATTCGGTCAAGAAAAGCGAAATGCCGCCCAGGTTTTTTTGGCGGCATCTGAAAGGGATAATTTTCTCAGAAAAAATCATCGAGAGAGCTCATTTTTATATGGACTATGCTCCGATATAATCAAGAAAATAGTAGTAGTATCATAGCTGAAATCCTTATTTTATCTCGGATTTTCTGAAAACTAAGTGTGTTGCTGTCAATGAAATAGCGACCACCGCTGCTGCAAACACCGCTGACAATGCAAGTGTTCTGTTATACCTAACTATCGTTAAGTAATCCCCTTGCTGAGACCAGGTTCCACCCAACTGTTCAAATATTGACTTTTTCATGATACAAGTCCTCCGATATATTAATTCCCCTGCAATTCAATCACTCTCATCTGACTTTACAAAAGTTTTGGGAGGAACTTCTTTACAAAACTCCCTTGAAGAGAGGAGACGTGTTTATAACCTTTTAATACATATCTAGCCTTGACTTTCCTTTCATATGGGCATACAATAGCCGTTACCATTCCATATGACAGGGGGAGGAGACTTTGTTTCACTACTTAGATAATGCCGCTACCACACCAGTGAGGCCCGAAGCAGCTCAGGCCGCTCTGGAAGCCATGACACAGGGGTGGGGCAACCCGTCCTCCGTGTACGCACTTGGGACGCAAGCTGCCGCCCAAATGAAAGGTTGGCGCATAGACATTGCCCAGGCTCTGGGCTGTCTGCCAGAGGAGCTTTTCTTCACCTCCTGCGGTTCTGAGAGCGACAATTGGGCAATCCAAGGGGCGTTGGCACTCAATCGCCGAAACGGGAAGCACATCGTTACTACAGCCATTGAGCACGCCGCCGTACTAGAGCCCTGTAAGTCCCTGGAACAGCAGGGCTGGGAGGTCACCTACCTTCGGCCCAACCGATATGGGAATATTGACCCCGATCAAGTATCCAAGTCCCTCCGCCCTGACACAGTCTTGGTATCCATGATGTTGGTTAACAATGAATTGGGCACCCTTCTCCCCGTCAAAGAGGCAGCTGACGCCATAAAAAGGACAGGCTGTCCCGCTTTGCTCCACTGTGACGCCGTTCAGGCCTTTTTAAAGGTACCATTTACTCCAAATGAGCTGGATGTAGATCTCCTATCCATCAGCGGCCACAAAATCCATGCGCCCAAAGGGGTGGGCGCGCTGTATATTCGAAACGGCCTGAAGCTGCCCCCTTTCATGCGAGGCGGCGGACAGGAGCGCGGTCTGCGCTCTGGAACTGAGGCCACCAGTCAGCTTGCAGCCTTTGCCACTGCGGCGCGGCTGGGCTCTGTATCACTACGAGAAGATCTGAACCATATGGCCAATCTAAAAGCCTATGCTGTCCAGCAGCTGACTCAGAAAGTCCCCGGTCTGGTCACACTCACCCAAGCGGGTGCGCCCCATATCCTTCCAGTCTCCCTCCCCGGCTATAAGAGTGAAGTAATCGTTCGCTTCCTCAGTGACCGTGGGATATATATATCCTCGGGTTCTGCCTGTCACAAAGGAAAACCCAGTCATGTCTTCGCCGCACTTCAACTGCCCAAACAGCAGCGAGACGGTGCGTTGCGCATCAGTTTTTCCTACCACACAGACCGCGCCGATGTAGACGCTCTGGTCTCCGGGCTGAAAGCCGCTCAGGAGCAGTTGTTTACAAGTCTGTCATAAACATTTTGCTGGATATATCTCCCCCATATCTGTATTTTTTGAAAAAGGAGCATATCTGTGTTTACATATATGAGACAAGAGCCTGGTTTTTACAAACAGGTGGTCTTTCTAGCTGCCCCCATTGTACTGCAAAATCTTATCACCAGTGCCCTTGGAATGGCAGACACCTTTATGGTAGGTATGCTGGGAGAAGCCCCTATGGCAGCCGTGACCTTGGCCAACATCCCTTTGTTTGTTGTCCAGCTGTTCATCTTCGGGGTACAGAGCGGCTCCTCTGTCCTCACCAGCCAGTACTGGGGCAAGCAGGAGATGGAGTCTATCAACCGGGTATTGGGAGTGGCTATGTGGGTAGCCCTAAGCGTATCCTCCATCTTTGCCGCTATTTTGGTCGTCTGTCCAGTAGAATTTTTAAGTCTGTTTGGCAACCAGCAGGATGTTATTGAATTGGCCGCCCAATATGGTTCTGTCGCCGGACTCTCCTATGTGTGCAGCGCCTTCACCATGATGTATGTAGCAGTTTACCGCAGTATGGAGCGGCCTCAACTGGGTATGTATATTCTGGTAGCCTCAATGATGTTGAACACTTTTCTCAACTGGGTATTTATTTTTGGCAACCTGGGCGCCCCCGCATTAGGGGTGCGGGGAGCCGCCTTGGCCACTCTGATTGCCCGGATGATGGAAGTAATCATCGTGGTAATCCACATGATGTGCAGCCGTTTTCTCCGTGTACGGCTCCATCTGCTTCTTCGCCCAGGCGTGGATATGGTCCGCCGTTTTCTGCGCTACGGCGGCTTGGTAGTGTTCAACGAGACCACTTGGGGGCTGGGCTCCTCCATCTTTCCCACCATCATGGGTCACATGGCGGGCAGCACCGAAATACTCGCGGCCTACACTGTGGCAGGAAATGTGGATAAAATCTGCATGGTAGTCTCCTTTGGCTTGGCCTCCACCGCCTCCATCATTATCGGACGCGAGGTGGGGGCTGGCCGCCCTCAAAAGGTACGGGGCACTGGAACTTCTATGTGTATACTGGCTTTTCTGTGTGGATCGGTGATCGGGCTGGCGCTGTTTCTCTTCGCACAGTTCCTGGCACCGGCCTGGGTATTTCCCCTGTTCAAAATGTCTCAGCGGTCAGCCTCTGTCGCCGTTATGATGATGACAATTCAGGCCGTTGTACGGCCCCTCCGAGACTTTAACAGCGTCGCCATTGTGGGAGTTCTTCGAGGAGGAGGCGACGTACGCATGGCTACCATCATTGATACCAGTCCCCAATGGTTGGTCGCCATTCCGGCAGCAATTATCTGTGGTCTTGTACTGCAAACTGAAATTCTATGGGTCTATTTGGTTATGATGCTAGAACACTTTATCAAATGTTTCCTAGGCGTTTGGCGGCTACAAAACGACAGCTGGGTTCGGGATTTGACCCACGCATAATCAGAAGGAGAGGGAACCTTTCATGAAGGTAACTGTACTGATGGAAAACAGCGTTCTGGAGGGCTGCGGGCTGACGCCAGAACATGGGCTCTCACTGTACATTGAGTTCCAGGGACAAAAACTGCTTCTGGACGCCGGCTCCTCCGGGAAATTTGCTGATAATGCCAAAATTTTGGGCGTTGATCTGTCCGCAGTGGAGGCCGTGGTGCTATCTCACGGTCACTATGACCACGCTGACGGGCTCCGCCGTTTCTTTCAGATGAATGACCGGGCCCAGGTGTACATCCGGCCCGGCGCAGCAGGCCCCTATTTTGCCAGGGAATTGGGCGGCCACCGATATATTGGTATTCACCGAGATATTCACACAAATTTCTCTACGCGCTTTGTCCCCATTCAGGGCCTCTATTCACTGGCGGAGGGGGCCTGGCTGCTTCCCAACTCCGTCCACGATCCAGTTTTCGTCGGCCAGGCGGCCGATCTGCTCTATCGCCGCGGAGAGGACGACTTTATCCCTGACGACTACCGCCATGAGCAATCCCTAGTGCTGAATAGCTCCCGTGGATTGGTGGTCTTTAACTCCTGCAGCCATGGCGGCATTGTCAATATCGTCCGCAGTGTTCTGGAGCAACTTCCCGGACAACACGTGTCTGCCGTGGTGGGCGGCTTTCATATGTTCGGCAAGGGGGACAGCGGCATGAACTGCACCCCAGACTATGTATATCGGGTAGCCGACACCTTGAAAGAGCTGGGCGTGGAAGAAATATATACCGGACACTGCACTGGTGAGTCAGCCCTGGCCCTTCTTCAGGAACGATTTGGCCCCAGCTGCCGCGCTCTGGCTACCGGGCAGGTACTGGCTTTTTGATTCTGACGCTCTACGTTTTTGGGGCATTTGTCTGACAAATGCCGGTTTAAACATGAAACGGGGCCTTGACAAAATTAGGATTTCTCTGTACTCTTTAAGTGTAGTTTCTAAGAAAGAAGGCGTTCCCCATGAGCAATTATAACATCAATACCAAGTGCGTCCAGGGGGGATACACCCCCGGCAACGGTGAACCCCGGCAAATTCCCATTATCCAGTCCACTACTTTCAAATACGCCACCAGCGAGGACATGGGCAAGCTCTTCGACCTGGAGGCCAGCGGCTACTTCTATACTCGCCTCCAGAACCCTACGAACGACATGGTGGCGGCCAAAATCTGCGATATGGAGGGCGGAACCGCCGCCATGCTCACTTCTTCCGGCCAGGCGGCCAACTTCTACGCCGTTTTCAATATTGCCAACTGCGGCGATCATGTGGTGGCCTCCTCCACTATTTACGGCGGCACCTACAATCTTTTCCATGTCACCATGCGAAAAATGGGCATCGAATTTACCTTTGTCTCCCCCGACTGCACTGAGGAGGAGTTAAACGCAGCCTTTCAGCCCAACACCAAGGCCGTATTTGGCGAGACCATTGCCAATCCCGCCCTTACAGTCCTGGACATTGAGAAGTTCGCCAAGGCCGCCCACGCCCACGGCGTGCCTCTGATTGTGGATAACACCTTTGCTACCCCCGTCAATTGCCGTCCCTTTGAGTGGGGCTGCGATATCGTCACCCACTCCACCACCAAATATATGGATGGTCACGGGGCCGGCGTAGGCGGCTGTATTGTGGACAGCGGCAAGTTCGACTGGATGGCCCACAAGGAAAAATTTCCTGGCCTCTGCACCCCTGACGACAGCTACCATGGCATCACTTATGCAGAAAAGTTTGGTCAGGGCGGGGCCTTCATCACCAAGTGTACCGCCCAACTTATGCGAGACTTCGGCTCCATTCAATCCCCGCAGAACGCTTTTTTGCTGAACCTGGGCTTGGAAAGCCTCCATGTCCGGATGTCCCGGCACTGTGAGAATGCTTTAGCGGTGGCCAAGTATCTGAAGGCCCACCCAAAGATCAGCTTTGTCACCTATCCCGGTCTGGAGGGGGACAAGTACTACAGCCTGACTCAGAAGTATATGCCCAGCGGCACATGCGGTGTAGTGTCCTTTGGCTTCAAGGGCGGGCGGGCCGCTGCCGAAATCTTCATGAAACATCTGAAGCTGGCCGCCATTGAGACCCATGTGGCCGACGCCCGTACCTGCACCCTCCACCCCGCATCGACCACCCACCGACAGATGAATGACCAGGAGCTCGCAGCTGCCGGCATTACCCCCGACCTGGTGCGGTTCTCCTGCGGTATCGAAGACGCCGCCGATCTGATTGCTGACATCGACCAGGCCCTAGCCCAGGTGTAATGAGGTGCTGAAATGAAAAATGCAGGAACTGTACTGATGTACAACTGCTCCGAGGAATTTTCCAAACTGAAACAGATTTTTGCCATGCTTCGCCTGCGGATGCGGGTGGTTGAG
>CAPGBJ010000056.1 GCA_948616425.1 uncultured Oscillospiraceae bacterium | reverse complement strand
TAGCCATCTGATTGTGCCCCTGAAAAATATGATAAATGAAGCTTATGCCGTCGACATCAGCAAAAAGGTAAAAGCCCAGCAGCGGCAGGCGATGCAGGACGGGGAGTTTGTGGGGGCGCGTCCGCCCTACGGCTACCGGAAGGACCCGGAGAACTGTCACCGCCTGCTGGTCAATGAAGATACCGCCCCCATCGTCCGGCAGATTTTCCAGTGGACGCTTGACGGCGCTGCGCTGAATGTGATCGTGAAGCGGTTGAACGAGCAGGGCATTATGACCCCCGGTTACTATCATGCTTCATGCGGACTGTTCAGCTATGACAACAAGCTGGCTGGCAGCGGCAAGTGGCAGACCTGGACAGTGGGGAAGATTTTGGCTGATGAAGTTTACACCGGGGATATGGTGCAGGGCAAGCACACCAATGTCGGCCATAAGCAGGTCCTTACCAAGCCGGAGGACTGGATTGTGGTACGCAATACCCATGAGCCGCTGGTCAGCCGGGAGGTATTTGCAAAGGCTCAAGCCGTCCGGGAGCAGATGGCGTCAAAGTACACCAGGACCGCCAAAATCCCTTACAGTGAGAACATTCTGCGGGGGCGCGTGTTCTGCGCTTACTGCGGCAAGAACCTTCACAGGCAGAGAAGCCATGGGCGGTATTTCTATCGCTGCATTTCCAATGACCGCATGGGAGAGGGGTCCTGCACCGGCGGCATCATCCATTTGCCGGAGCCTGATTTATTCGATGCGATTCTGACAATTATCCGGCAGAAGGCCGAGGTTGTGATGGGAGAAGCCCTGCGGCTGAAACAGTGTGACAGCAAGATTGCCGCACAGAAGGCCCAGGTGGACCAGGAGATTGCCGAGTTGGGGCATCAGATGCAGAAAAACAAAGCCCTTCGCGCTGGCCTCTATGAGAGTTTCGTCAAGGGAATCCTCACCAGAGCGGAATATCAGGAAATGCAGGAGGATTACAACCAGAAGATCAGCGTCGCGGTGGAACGTGTTCAGCAGCTTCAGTCCCGGCAATCTGAGTTGGAGCGGCAGATGGAACGCTATACCAGCATGGCCGATAAGCTGGCGGCGGTGGACAAGGACACGGCCCTCTCCGCCCTGCTGGTAAACCAGTTGATTGAACGGGTCACGGTAAACGGCCCGGATGATGTTTCCATTGACTTCTCCTTTGAGGGTGGTTTTGAGCGTGTGATGGAGGTGCTGGGGAATGAGTAACAGCCCGATCAGCTATGTGATTGCCCTCTATATCCGGCTCTCCACGGAGGACAGCAAGGTGGGCAGTTTCAGCATCGAGAACCAGAAAAACACGCTCCACCAGTATGTTGACGCTATGGAGGGTGTTAAGAATGTGGAGGTCTTGGAGTTCATCGACAACGGGTACAGCGGGACCAACTTCGAGCGGCCAGCCGTCCAGGAATTACTTGACCAGATGCGGGAGGGCAAAATCAACTGTATCATTGTGAAAGATTTTACCCGGTTTGGACGCAACAGCATTGAAGTGGGGTACTTTATGGAAATGGTTTTCCCTTTGTACGGCATCCGCTTTATTTCCATCAACGATGATTTTGACAGCGATAAGCTCCATGGAGACACAGGCGGCATCAATGTGGCGTTCAAATATCTGGTCAGTGAGTTTTACAGCCGGGACCTGTCCATCAAGTACAAGAGCGCCAAGTATGTGAAGTTCCGGCGCGGTGAATACCAGAGCAAGACCTGTCCTTACGGCTACCGGAAGGGCGCGAATGGCCGCATGGAACCGAATGAGGAAACTGCTCCCATTGTCCAGATGATCTTTGAACTGGCGAAGAATGGGTACAAACCGAATGAGATCGTTAAGGCTCTGTTTGAACGCCATATCCCCACACCTGCCGAGTACAAAGCGGCCCATGGCTACAACGGTCACGACATTTCCAGGTGCGGCGGGATTTGGTCCACATCTGCGGTGGTCCATATTCTGGACGATGAACGCTACACCGGCACCTACATCATGGGCAAGCGGGAGGTGACAGAGGTAGGCGGACACCGGGTACGGATGAAGGATGAAAGCCAGTGGATCAAGATTCCCGACCATCATCCGGCTATCATCAGCCGGGAGCTGTTCGCTCAGGTGCAGGCCCAGCGGCCCCGGTTCAAATGTCCCAAGAAGAATGCCAACGCCTACCCTCTGCGGTGCAAGGTGTTCTGCGGATGCTGCCGCCACGCTATGCCGCGCACAGCAAACAAAAACCACTATTTTCAGTGTCGGCACAGCAAAGTAAATGAAGCCGCTCCCTGCCATGGTCTGACAATCACAGAGGCGGAATTGGAAGGGATGTTATATGAAATCCTTTCCAAGCAGGCACAGATTATTTTGAATGTGACTGACCTTTCCAACGCTGGACAGTTGGATATTCAGCTTGCGAAGCAGGCCGAATATGACAAACAGATCGAGGGCTACCTGGATCAGAAACGGGTACTGTATGAACAGCTCATTTTGAAGCAGATCACCATGGAGGACTACAAAATCCAAAAGGCCGCTGTTGACAGCGAGCTTGACCGGCTCCGGGAAATCCACTCCAATCTGAAAGCGCAGACTTCACAGATGGAGATGGACGAAAAATCGAAAAGCGCCAGGACTGAACTGGCGCGGGAAGTAGTTGGGGCTGGCGGTCTGACGGCTGGGCTGGCCGACACGCTGATTGACCGGGTGTATATCTATCCGAATAATCAGGTGGAGATCGTTTGGAAGATGAAAGACTTTTGCATGGAGGTATGAGAAAACGCTCCCGATAGGAGCGTAGCGCACAACCGAAAACTTTCTAAAAAACTTCAAAAACTTTTTGTCTTGGGCTTGACATTTGGGTG
>CAPGBJ010000055.1 GCA_948616425.1 uncultured Oscillospiraceae bacterium | reverse complement strand
CAAGCAGAAGACGGCATACGAGATTCGGTTACGTGACTGGAGTTCAGACGTGTGCTCTTCCGATCTCTGCAAAAACTCACTTCTTTGATTTTCAACAAACATTTCTTTGGTTGTAATGGCATTTGTAAACCCTAACGCTAAGGCAATGGCTCGGCGATCCTGAACAGGCATACCAAACCGGCTCTCGTATCGTTCCAGCAACTCACCTAAATACAAAAATCCATATTTATGTTGAAATTCGTTATTACAGGCATTATAGTCCCAGAGGATACAGCGGTTTACAATAGCTTCCTTCTGCGTATAATCTGCTTTTGCCGCATCTATCACAAAAGTAACGATGTCATTAAGTAGGGGCAAGTTAATTTGCGCCTCATAGGCTTTCATTTCTATGCTATTTGCCATAGTCACACTCCTATAAAATAAGGGGAAGGCCAGATTTGAACTGGTCTTCCCCAATGGTTTTCGCTGAACTTTTCAGCGTCAGGTATTATTCTTTTTCGCAGGCATGATTTTCAAAGGTGCCATCCCCCGTACATATTTGACAGTAAATCGCGCCGCAATCCGCACATGCGCAGAAAAGGCCACCCTTTTCTATAGGATTTCCACAACCATTACAGTTAAATCCGCTGTTTGGGATGGGCACCAAATATTTGGTGTAGTCAATCATCTTGTCCATCCTCTAATGCATATACCGGACCGAGAGCCCCGTCTGCACGGAGTATTAGCCCCACCCTGCCGGAAAGGAGCCCCACTATTCCACGAGCAGTTTTAGAGGAAAGGCCCTGCCAGCCGAGGCGGCGGGCAGAGCCAGGGATCAGTCATCGCAGTCGGGGATGGGGATGCCGTTGGCAGTCAAAACAGTCTCCAGTAATTGAGTGCGATTCAGGTAAAAGTGTAATTCCTCCCGCATGGCATAGAAGATTTCCAAGGATTCCCGTTCCGCTTCACGCAGGATCATCAAATCCAATTCAAGGTCACAGGGGGGATCGGAGGGATTGAAGGGGCAGTCAGGCATCCTGCTCACCGCCTTTGGCGTGGGAAGACTTCAGGCCATTACGTTCCCGCATGGAGACGCGGCCTTCAACCAGGACCTCATAGGCGTTGTGGATGATGCGGTCCATGATTGCCTCGGAAACGGGGCTGCCGGAGTCAGGATTGGGATCAATGCGTGTATACCAGCCCTCAGACTGGTACTGGGTGCAGAAAATCATGGAGCGCTGGCAGCGGGCCTCCACGATTTCCAGCAGGTCATAGGACTCCTGGGGGGAGAGCGGCCGGATGAGCCACTCGTCCAGAATGAGTAGATCCACCTTCTTGTAGGAGGCCAGACACTTCTTCAATTCGCCGCCGCTGCGGGCAATGCTCAGCTCGTCGAGGAGCTCCGGCATACGGACATAGCGGACCTTCTTGAACCGGCGGCAGGCGGCGTTGCCCAAGGCGCAGGCAATGTATGTCTTGCCGTTGCCGGAAGCGCCTTTGAGGATGATGTGGTGGCCCTCGTCCACAAATTTGCAGGTGGAGAAGCGCAGCATCTGAGCCTTGTCCAGCTTTCTGTCCTCGTAGTAGGAAATCTCTTCCACCGCAGCGAACGGGGCGGCGAAGTGGGCGTTGTGAATGAGCCGCTTCACCGTGTTGGTCTGGCGGCGGTTCCACTCAGCAGTCACCAGCAGCCCCAGCCGGTCCTCAAAGCCGAGTTCATTGAATGAGGAGTCCTGTAATTGGCTGGACAGCTCCGCCGCCATGGCGGTCATCTTCATTCCAACCAGCATGTCAATGGTTGCCTGGAGTACCATCAGCCCTCGCCTCCCTTCCGGAAATAGGAGGCTCCGCGTGTAATGCCGAAGCGGTTGGAATCGTTGGGCTTGTCCTGTGGGGCTGCTTTCGCGGGCCGGTCCTGGCCGTTTTTCAAGAGGCTGCTAATGTTGCGGACAGAGGGCGCTGCGCTGTACGCAAGGATCCGCCCACAGGCGTTTTCCAGACGCTCTCTGCCATAGCGCTCTCCCAGCTTTGTCAGGCTGGCACAGGCTTTGTAGCCCTGCTCCGGGGCTGTCCCGGAGGTCAGGAAGTGTTGGATCACCTTCTCCGTCATGGGTCCCACAGACATGGCCCAGCGGCTGAAATCGCCGGCGTTATATGTCAGATACTTCTGGTGCGCCAGCGGCATATGCTCCAGCTTTACCAGCGGCTCGCGCTGGATCGTCTGTAAGCGGCGGTGGCTGGCGACACGACTGCCATGGTAGAATACCTCCACCGCAGTCTTTGTCACACGAATATCCACTTTTTCGCCAATCAGGTTGTACGGCACAGAGTACTTGTTCCTGCCGTCAGATACCAGATAATCGTTGGGGACCTTGGCAACGGACCAGACAGCCGCTTCAAAGGGCACAGCAGGCAATGGCAGCATGTACGGTTTCTCTTCCTCCAGCCAGGCGCTGCGGCGTGTGCCCGCCATCCGCTGGAACGGGCGGTTGTTCAGTTCCTCCAGCTTTTCCGCTATGGCCTCGTTCATCTCGCGGATGGAGAAGAACTTCCGCTCACGCAGCGCCGCAATGATCCATGTCTCCGCAAAACGCACGGATGCTTCCGCCGCGCTCTTGTCCTGAGGCTTACGGACGCGGGCCGGAACGATCGCCGTGCCGTAGTATTCGGCCAGTTCCTGGTAGCTGCGGTTCAGCACGGTTTCATATCTGGTGTTGGCCGTAGTGGCAGTTTTGCAGTTGTCCGGAATCAGCAGCCGTGTCACACCGCCAAAATACTGGAAGGCGTGGACGTGACAGGACAGCCAGTCCTCTGTCTTCATTTCTTCGCAGGCTTCCGCGTAGGTGTAGCAGCTGCACGGCAGCACGGCGACAAACAGGTACGCGCTGCTCTGCTCTCCGGTTGCCGGGTCATACACCGGAAAAGTATCTCCCGCCCAGTCCACCTGGATGGCGTCTCCTGGCTTGTGCTGGATACGCATGGTGGCCTTCGTCACCCGCGCCCATCTCCGGTACTTGTCCCCAAACTGTGTGCT
>CAPGBJ010000054.1 GCA_948616425.1 uncultured Oscillospiraceae bacterium | reverse complement strand
GCGACCACCGAGATCTACACTCTTTCCCTACACGACGCTCTTCCGATCTCAAGGCGGTCTGCCCTCGAGCCAGCGTCTCCTGAATCAAGCGGATGTACACCTGGGTTTTGCCGCTGCCTGTCACCCCGTAAAGCACCGCGGCGGAAGGGGTCTCGCGTCTAGCCAGCTTGTCCAGCTCCTCAAAAGCCGCCTGCTGTTCCTCATTGAGCACCGGAGGCGGGGCCGGCTCCACCTCCTCCAGAGGGACGCGGCGCAGTATCTCCTGCTTTTCCAGTGTCAGGATACCGCTCTTCTCCAGAGACTTCACTGTCTGCATAGAGGCGCCAGTATAGTAACACAGCTCCTTGGCTGAAGCGGCTCCTAGAGTACACAGCAGTTCAGTCACCGCATACCGCAGAGGAGCGGACTTTCTTCTGGGCGCCACCATGGCCATAGCGTCTTCCGATGGGATGGCCAGTACCGCCAAATTTGCCTTCTTGTCCCCCACCGCCCGCTGGGCAGCTGTCTCCAGAAGGGCTGCTCCGCCGTCAATCAGGCGGCGGATGGCGGGGTTTGGATCTTTCGCCCCAAAAGCCAGACGAATCTGCTCCATATCCCCCCTGCCGCCCCAGCTCCACAACAGGTCCAGCAGCTGCGCCACAGCGGGAGAACCCTCTGCCAGTCCGTATGCGCCCTCCCGGTCAATCCCCTGTTTTAACACCACACAGTCCCGCAGGGAAAAATAGAGCCCCGCAGGCAGCATTGCTTTCACACAGTCGTAGACTGTACAGAAATAGCGTTCCCGCATCCACAGGGCCAGCTGGATAGCCTTTTCATCCAAGACTGGCTCCTCGTCCAGCAGCGCCTGAATAGATTTTAGTGCCTCTCCTGCAGAAGCGGCCTCGTAGATGGACAGCACCATTCCATCCGACCCCCGGTTACCGGCTGCAAAAGGGACCAGCACCCGCATTCCAGGCTGAAGCCGCTCTTCCAGCTCTTCGGGAATCAAATAGTCGTAGGGCTTATCAATGGTGTAAACCGCCTTGGCAACAGCCACCTTCGCGATTTTTCTGCTCAATGACTATCACCTCTTCGCAAAAGACAGGGGCCGCCACCCTTCCAGCCCGCTTTATCAGGAGAACCCAATAAAACGGGGCGGAGAGGGCGTCACCCCCTGATTATTCCTGCTCCGCTTCCTCAGTCTTGTCGTCTAACTCGCCGTTGGCCACTGCCTGAATGGCAATACTGACCGGCTTTTCGGCCAACGGTTCACCGGCCATCTCGGCCTCTCGAGCGATTCGGCGTGCCTGGCAGGCCACCACATTGACCAACTCATAGCGGCTAGGAACCTTTTCCAGCAAATCTTTCATTGCGGGATATAACATCATAGTAAAAACTCCTATCTCGTGCTTATTTGGTCCCACTTCCGGGACCACACCTTATCACATCTTATTGTTACGCAAACTGTGTCAGAATAGACCTGCGGTTTTCCACTCTGCACGCGGCAGCAGTTAAAATGGCCTCAATCTCTGCCACGGCGCCGGATACCTTGTCGTTGATAACCAGATAATCATAGCTGGGAATTTCTTTAAACTCCACCTTCGCTTTCTCCAGCCGCCCAGCAATCACATCCTCACTGTCCGTATTTCTGCGGTGAAGACGACGAGAGAGTTCCTCAAAGGATGGAGGGATAATAAAGATAAACAGTGCGTCGGGACATCTGGTCCGGACCTTGGCCGCCCCCTGAACCTCGATGTCCAGCAGTACGTCTACCCCTGCATCCAGCCGTTCCTGAATCGCTTTCAGGGAAGTGCCATAGTAATTGTTCACATATTCGGCGTATTCCAACAGCTCATCTGCGGCAATCATCCGCTCAAACTCCGGCCGCTCTACAAAATTATAATTCACCCCGTCCTGCTCCCCTACCCGAGGCTGCCGAGTCGTGTAGGACACAGAGAAGTAGATGTTATCCCTCTGGCCAAGCAGCTCCGCAATTACGGTGCTCTTGCCCACTCCGGATGGCCCTGACAGTACAATCAACTGGCCTTTTTCCTTTTTCATGGCTCCTCCTCCCCACCGCTCTGCGCTTTTCCCTCCAGGCGGCTGGCAATCGCCTCCGGTCCAAGAGCAGATAACACCAGATGGTCGTTATCCAAAATGAGTACAGTCTTCGTACGTCGGCCATAGGTGGCGTCAATCAGAATTCCACGCTCCCGCGCCTCCTGTACCAAACGTTTGATGGGTGCGGACTCAGGACTGACCGCGGCAATCAATCGCTGGGCGTTAACCAGACTGCCATATCCAATGTCGACAAGTCTCATGCCACATCTCCTCTATTCCTCATCCCATTGCCGCTGTGTCGGCGGCAAATCCATGCTTACAGGTCGGATATAAGAAGCTGTGCTTTACTCAATATTCTGCACCTGCTCCCGAATCTTCTCAATCTCCGCTTTAATATCCACGACCTGTCCAGAAATTTCAATATCACTGCACTTGGAACCAATGGTGTTGGCCTCCCGGTTAAACTCCTGAATCAAGAAGTCTAATTTCCGGCCAGTGGCCCCCCCCTTGGAAAGCATCTCTCGAAGTTGACCGATGTGACTGCGCAGCCGAACCGTCTCCTCATCCACCGCCACCTTGTCAGCAAAAATGGCGGCCTCTGTCAGGATGCGTGCAGGGTCCATCTGAGTACTAGACAGCACCTCGTTCATTCGAGCTTCCAGCTTGGCCCGGTACTCCGCCACGGTCTGCGGGGAACGTCGCTCCACCAGGGACACCTTTTCCTCTATGGCAGCTGCACGAGACAAAATATCCTCCCTCAAACGCTCCCCTTCCCGGGTACGCATCTGGTCAAAATCGATCAGCGCCTGGTCCAGAACTGAACAGATGTCTTTCGCCATCTGTTCCACATCCTCCTCTGCCTTCTCGGCCAGCAAAACTTCTGGAAAGCGGGACAGCAGAGAGACAGAAATATCATTGGACAGACCGTAATCTTCCGCCAGCTGTCTCAATGCGGCATAATAGCCGTCTGCCACCGGTCTGTTGACAGATACTTGGACCTTTTCCGCCCCAGCACTGTCCAGCGTGACAAATACGTCCACCTTTCCCCGGGAAATAGTATTTTGCACCCGGGTTTTGATTCTGTCCTCAGCAAAGAGGTACAGCCTCGGAATGCGGACATTGCAGTCCAGATAACGGTTGTTCACGGAGCGCAGCTCCACAGTGATGGTACAGCCGTTGAAGGTCTCCTCAGCCCGGCCGTACCCAGTCATGCTTTTGACCAAAGTCAATCACTCTCCTGTTGACAAAGTACACATCTTTTTTCCTTTATGAAAAGGAAAAAAGCAAAGGAAAACAGTTGTAAATATATGCTCGATTCAAAAAATCAAATTATACGTTTAACGGCCCCTTGTTCGCCTCAGACGGGCGCTGAGCCGCGGTATCAGCTGGGAAAGTCCCAGATCATAGGCCACAAAAATCAAGTTTCCCACCCCGTAGCACAACAGGGCACTGTCCTTCAGCCACTGAGGCCCGCTGGGGAGAAACAACCCTTGAAAGATAAACCAGAACAAAGTGAGAACCAAATTAAAGTATGACAGCTTCAGTCCCCACTCTACGCCCAGACGGCGCAACGATTCAATACGCCCCTTGACTACCGGGTACAGCCCCAAAAAGGTTAGAAACAGCAGTGCTACTCCCTTATCAGGCAGCATAAAAAATCCCAGGAGGGAGGCCGCCGCCCAGCACAGATAACCCGCCGCCCTTCCGCCGTACAGGGCCGCCGCCATCGGAAAAAGTCCAGCTGCGGCCGTGAGCCCCAGCCGTCCGGAGGGCGCTGTACAAGCCAGCCACAGAAATACCAGACTGCCTGAAGCCATCACACCCCCAAGGGCCATATAGACGTTCTGTGTCCTGTCAGACTTGGCCATTTAACAGCGGCCTCCTCCACACAGACAGTTGAGGCACAACATGGTAGTACAGCAGTCCATCGTGTCTATCCCTGTGGCATATCCCGCAGGCCGATAGCCGCCCATAGCGCCTCGCTGCATCACAGCCAAGGCCTGACGGTACTCCATATTCCCGGGCTCCATCTGGACCGCCCGGGTATAGTTTTGCATGGCCTCATCCAGCCAGCCCCGGCGATAGGCGATGCTGCCAGAGAGAAAATACCACTCTCCGTCCCTTTGTCCCACCTCGTAAAGCAGCTGTTCCGCACCTTCCAGGTCGCCGGCATTGATCAGATTGCGCACCCGGATATAGCCAGGATTGCCAGAGCCATAGCTCTGCTGATAGCCTGTATAATTTCTGGAGCTGCTCCCTGAGTAGCCGCCAGACCGCTGTTTGGTAATGGTGTCGTACGCCTCATTGATCTCTTTCATTTTCTCCTCTGCCAAGTCGGCAAGGGGATTGTTCTGGTAGTTGTCTGGGTGGAATTTCCGGGCCAGTTCCCGGTATGCCTTTTTCACTTCTTCATCGCTGGCATTCTGGCTCACACCCAGGACGCTGTATGGGTCTCTCATCTGTCGTTTCTCCAAATCTTTTGTTTTTTTATCTCATTCCAAGTTCCATTAAACACGGCCCTCTGTACCAGGGGCAGGCCAAGGTAGACTATATTTTCCAGCAGAGCCTTTCGGCAGCCGAACTCCCCCAGTTGAAGGGCCGCCCCTACCAGCTCTATAGATTGGTTCATTGTCATAGTCAGCGCCCGACTGTCCCCATCCGGTCCGTATCGGGCAAACACCGGATTGTAGCGGCCGGACAGTTTGTCCCTCTCCAGGTCATCCTGTGCATCGGCCAAATAGATCCATCGACCCAGGTGATAGAGCAGTTGGGACAGTATCCGTCCCCGCTCCCCACCCTGGGGCGACGCTCCTTGCAACAGTCGCGCAAAGGTATCCGCAGCCCGGTCCAGGCAAGCGCAGTTCTCCCGTTCTAAAACTGCCAGCTCTTCCAAACAGGTCTTCACCGTCCGGTCGAAATCAGGACAGCGGCAGACCGCCTTACGGTAGGCCGGCTTTAACGTCCACAGCAGGGCTCGGGCACACAGCCCCTTCCAAAAGTCCTCATCCTGAACCGTGTCCTGCAACTTCCACCATGCCAGCACCACACTGGCATCTGCCGCCTGGTCCAGGGCAGGGCTGTCAGGACACATGGGCTTTCTCAGCAGAGGGTTGGCGTAACACCGGCCCTGGCAGGGGGTGAAGCACTCCTCCGGTTCCCACAACAGCAGGGCCAAAAAGGTAAAGTCGAAGTTGAGAAACATGGGGGCGATTAGACCATACCGACGCCGCAGGCAGCGGCAAAGGCCGCAGTAGGTCGCTTTGTACAGATCGAAATCCTTACACTTCAGCTCCGGCCGGAAGGGACGCACATAGCCGAACATTCGCCATCCCTCATCAATGTAGCTGCTTGAGGATCGCGAATTCTGGGGCCGAGCTTTGCGTAATCGCCCGGTTCATCACAACAGCTGGAAGAAATCCCGCTGCCAGGCCCAGTGCCGCAGTTATCATAGAGGTCAGCTCACCCAATCTCAACACATTCAGCCCTAGCGCATAGCCCAGACCCAGACCCACACATGGCAGAAGAAATACCACTATAGAAGTGCTGAAATTGTGCCCAGAAGAGGGCCCTACCTCTACAAAGTCCCCCGGTTTGGCTCCGATGCCATTGGACGCCAGAGCCAGAATTTCCTGGGGCGGCTTGGCGGTACAGCCCGCGCAGGCGCCGTCACAGTGCAGTCCACACTCCATCTGCCGCAGAAGAGAGACCTCAGCCACACCCTCTCCCACAATCTTTTTCACAATCGCGTTTTGAACCATAATCACTGCCTCACTTACTCGCTAATAATCACCGAGACGGTGTATTCTCCAATCACACCCACCCGGCTGGTACCGTCCAAATAGACCCGGGCGTTCACCTTACTGGCCCCCAAAGTAGTGACATCAGACAGGTCGGCCACCACCCGTAGCTGGCTGACATCAATGTCCGCCAAATCCTCTGCTCGACCTCGGACCTTCACCAACACGTTTTGCGTCACCACTTCCACAGTATGCCCGTTGAGTGGTGGGGTTGTTTTAATGTTCGTCACCGCAAACATCTGGGTGTCCAGCCCCTCCACCGTCACGGTGACGGTGGCAACAGCAAATCCGCTCTCATTGACCAGACTGGGGTCCAGTGAGATGGGGAGGGTAAATGTGTTGGTCCCGACCACATTAGACAGGTCGATGGACCCCAAAGAGATCTCTTCCAAAGCCGCCAAGTCTATCTCTGCCCCAGAGACAACTACCGTCTCGGGATCAATATCCACTTTGGCATCCTTTTCGGTAGCCCCGCCGCCAGGCAAAACATTGACGGTAAGCGGCACCTCCTTTGTCACCACCACCGGAACCACCACATAGGCTGTTTCAGCACTGAGCGTGATCTCCAAACCGGTAAGAGGGTTGCCCTGCTTGTCCAGGGGGGTAAGCGGCAAATCGCCGGCAAAACGTTCGCTCAGTTCTCCGGCCTTTAAGATAGCGGCCACCTTAGCCACCTGGCTCACCTGCTCCACCGGACCGCTGACAACCACAGACTTGGGCTCAATGGCCGGGGTGCCCATCTGATAATCTGGCGCCACTCTGCCATCCAGCTGGAATTCCACATCAAAGGACTGGCTGTACAGCTTTTCCACTGTCACAGTGATGGCAGATGGCTCCTGATCCAGGACACGCACTCCCTCCTCATTAAAGTTTTCCGGCCAAGATGGCCTGCATCGCAGGATGTTCTCCCCCTCTACACAGCGGGACACATCCACCACTACAGACAGATTATTTCGGGATCGGATTAGATCGGTGCGCACACTGTTGGCTCCTTCCACCCGCAGCTCCACCACCTGCGGGGAGATATCAGCAATGGTGAGCCCCTGGCTGGTGAGGACGCTTGTCCCTGTAGTCTCCACCCGTACATTGTGAATCTGGGTGGTTCCGTTGGGGTCCACCGCAGCTCGGATATAAACCCAAAATGCAATCGCCAGCAGGATTGACAGCAGTACACAGACCCACCGTTTTTCTAACAGCCTTCCCATCATAGCGGGTCACCCTCCTCCTTCTTGCTCCCGCCCAGCAGCAGGCCCAACAGGGGAAGTTGTCCACTCCTCTTCTCCTCCTGCTTATCATTGAGCAGCTCATTGCGCAGCAGCCGCTCCAAAGTCTCCGGCGCCAAGTGCCGTTTGAGCATTCCGCCCACAGCGGCAGAGATAGACCCCGTCTCCTCGGAAACAATCACCACCACAGCGTCAGAGTGTTCACTCATACCAATGCCCGCCCGATGGCGCATTCCCAGGTCTCGGCTCAAATTCACATTGCCCGACAGGGGGAGCATACAGCCCGCACCCACAATACGCCCCTCTCGAACAATGACAGCCCCGTCATGGAGGGGCGCTTTATTCCAAAAAATATTCTTCAGCAGTTCACTGGATACGCCACAGTCCAGGGCGGTACCCGTTTTGATTACGTCGTCCAGCAGGTTCTGCCGCTCAAAGACCATGAGGGCCCCCACCTTGTCCCGGGACAGGTCGGCATACGCCTCTGCAGTCTGGGTAATGGCAGTCTCCATCTCCTGGCCCGCCTCCTTGGTGGAGGCAAAGACAAATCCCAGGCGCCCGCTTCCCATCCGCTCCAGAAAGCGGCGAATCTCCGGCTGAAACAGCACCACCAGCGCCAAAAATCCCCACTGTACTACCTTGTCCAGCAAAAAACTGGTGGCAGTAAGGGAGAGGACATGGGATGAGGAGATAAACATAACCATCATCAGGATCAGAACGCCCCACATCAGCCGGCCAGAGCTGGTCTTGCGCAGCATCCACATCAGCTTGTAGATGACAAAGGACAAAATGGCAATATCCAGGATATCAGTCAATTGGATCTGAAGCAGGGGATAATTGGACTGTAAAAACATCTGGGCGCTGTGCATCAACTCCGTCACACGGCTCACCTCATTTCCACATCTGAAACAAAAGACATTTCATCAAGCTATTATACGATATTTCCCTCTGCTTGGCAACTGAAAAGGCCCATTCCGTTTTAAATTTTTTTGAATTCCTCTCACGGGCTCTGCCATCCTGGTCAAATATCCCCATTCACGGTGGAGCTTGCTCCTCTCTCTGAAACGCCATTTTATCCCCTAAAAATATGGTAAGTACCTCTGCTCAGAATTGGTTTCACTGGGCAGATCCCCTTTTGCACACGGGCCCCGGAGAGAGAACACATCACACTCCCTCCGGGGTTACAGCGAATATGACCGCGCTCAGCTTTCAGCCGCCACAGCTCTAAGCGTCTGGATGAACTGTTCCGCTTCACGGCTTGTGTTGAAGACGGAGACGCTGGCTCTGACTGTTCCGGTATCCAAAGTTCCTGCACTCTCGTGGGCCAAAGGAGCACAGTGGAGCCCAGCTCGGAGGGCAAAGCCTCGGCCGCCCAGATCCTCCCCTACCTCCTCACAGTCCCGACCCGATATCCGGAAGGACATCACTCCGGCTTGAGCTGCCGAGTCATGAGACAGGAACACCTCCACACCGGGAATTCTCCGCGCATCCTCCCCAATCTGGCGGATTAGTCTGGCCTCCTGGGCAGCAATGTGTTCTACCCCCCGCCGCTCCAGGAAACGCAGACCTTCCAACAGGCCGGCGATACCAGCGATGTTGTGGGTTCCCGCCTCTAAACGGTCTGGCAGAAAATCAGGCATGGTCTGACGTCTGGATTCACTGCCCGTCCCCCCCTCCAGCAGGGGGGCTGGGTCTATTCCGCACAGCAGAAGACCGGTGCCCTGGGGACCGTATAACCCCTTGTGGCCCGGCATAGCCATAAAAGCCGCCCCCAAAGCTTCAAAGTCCAGAGGCAGGCAACCAGCAGACTGAGAGGCATCCACAATGAGCGGTACTCCCCGCTCCCGGCAGAGAGCCGCAATGTCTTCAATGGGCAAAATGAATCCAAAAGCATTGGATACATGGGTACAGACCACCAGGTCAGCCCCTCTTTCAATCTCACGACGGAAAGCATCCAGGGCGGCCTCCGGCTCAAAGAGAGGACTCCGGGCCACTCGCAGGTCCACCCCAAGCGCATGGAGCGGCCGGGTGACAGCGTTATGCTCATAGCCGGAGACCACAACCCGGCTCCCCGGCCGGGCCAGCGTTTTAATGGCAATATTCAGTCCATGTGTGGCATTAGACGTAAACACCACCCGCTCTGAATTGCCCACATGGAACAGTCGGGCCGCCTCCTCCCGGCAGGCAAACGCTTTTTCTGCCGCGGCCATAGCGGGCCAATGCCCGCCCCGGCCGGGGCTTGCCAGGTGATTGATCGCCCAGGCTGAAGCAACTGCAACCGATTCCGGCTTTTGCAATGTGGTGGCGGCGCTGTCCAGATAAATCATAGTGCCACCTCCTGATAGCTGCCGTCACCGGCGGTGATATAGACCCGCTTGGGGGTCAGCCCTACCCGCTGTAATACCCGCAGAGAGTCGGGAAGATTGCGCTGGGATATCTTCACCGAATGGCTGCACCCCTCACCAGAGATGCTCTTGGGAGAACGGAGCACTCGGGCGGTAATGCCCGCCCGCTCCAACGCCGCAGCGGTGCGCTGGGCATAGGTCAACGAACGGCATACAATTAGATAATAGAGCATGGCATAGTTCCTTTCCTGGGATGCGGATCGTCCGCAGTCCCGCAGAAATTGCCGGGAGGGGAACTTACGTTCCCCTCTCGTACCATTCTATGCACTTATCCAGATGCTTGACACCACTGTCCGCATCCGCTGTGTCTCCCCTGATCCAAATCTTATGGTACAGGTCAGCAGACTGCACCAACAAAAAACTCGGTGCGTACCCGCTTGCCCTATCTCCGCTCAATCAGCGCCACCGCGTGGGCGGCTATCCCCTCCTCAGCGCCGGTAAACCCCAAGCCCTCCTCGGTAGTGGCCTTCACATTGACCTGGGAGGGCTTCACCCCTATCGCCCGGGCCAGATTTTCCCGCATGTCAGGGATATATGGCGCAAGCTTTGGCCGTTGGGCCAAAATGGTGGCGTCCACATTGCCCACAGAAAAGCCCTGTTCCCCCAGCAGGCGTACCACATGCTCCAGCAGGTTCAGACTGTCTGCCCCGGCATAGGCGGGGTCGGTATCTGGAAAATGCTTTCCGATATCCCCCAAAGCCCCAGCCCCCAACAGAGCATCCATGACGGCATGCGTAAGGACATCGGCGTCAGAGTGGCCCAGCAGTCCCCGCTCCCAAGGGATCTCCACCCCGCCCAAAATCAGCTTTCGCCCCTCCGTTAGACGATGGACATCATATCCACAGCCAATCCGCATTCCACTCACAGCACACCCTCCGCTCTGGCCTCCAAAATGGCCTCTCCAATCAGCAGGTCAATGGGCGTGGTGATTTTGATATTCTCCCGGCTGCCCTGCGTGAGTGTAACCGGCATCCCCAGCCGCTCCACCGCGCCACAGTCATCCGTGAGAACCGTTCCGTCCTCCAGCGCCTTTTGAATGGCCGCCCGAATCAGGCCGGCCTCAAAAATCTGGGGTGTCTGCACCGCCCACAGCTGCGACCTGTCCACTGTCTCCACTGCCTGGCCACCCTCCACCCGTTTCACAGTATCGGTGAGAGGAACGGCGGGAACGGCCGCACCAGTAAGCGACGCCCTGGCCACCGCATCCCGAATCACCGCCTGAGGCACCAGCGGTCGGGCTCCGTCGTGGATGGCAATCAGATCCGCCTGTGGATCTACTTCCCTCAGTCCCACCTGGACGGAATCTGTGCGTTCCACACCTCCCACAACCACCTTTGTCACCTTATCAAAGGCGAAATCCTTACACATACGTCCCACCTCTACCAACAGGTCCTCCCGAGTGACCACCACAATTTCATGGATGGAAGGGCAGTCCTGAAACGCATAGAGGGTGTGCACCAGCACGGGCAGCTCTCCCAGGGGGGCCAGCACCTTGTCGACGCCCTCCATCCGCCGGGCCGATCCGGCAGCCACAATCACCGCAGCGCATTTAGGTTCCTCCGTTTTTTTCCGTCTGAACAGAGACAGCAGTCCCGCCATTATCCTCGCTCCTTATCCTTCAATTTGTTCTCTCGCACCAGGGACAGCAGTCGGTCCACCGAGAAGGTAAACTCCCCCCGCGCCCCGTCCTCCGCGCTGAACGTCTTGAAATAGAGGCGGCCATCTCCCCCAAAACGCTCCAAGTCAATGTCATCATACAGGTCGTAGTCCGGATCCACCACGTTGTGCATCTCCAGCCACCGGCCGCAGCCCTGTTCCTCCAGAGGGTGGGAGAAGTCCAGGAACAGAGTGTCATTGGTACTGGCCCAGTAGCAGCCGGACACAGCCAGCAAATTGCTCCTCCGGTCATAAGCCGCACTGGTCCAGATGAAGGTCTCCTTCCCCTGTCCACCGTCCAGCGGCCAGGACTCCTCTGGCATGTAGTGCAGCGTCTTCCCGCTCTCCACCTCCAGAACACTGTAGCCGTACAGATCTTCCCGGAAGATCAAATAGTGATTCCCGTTGCTGTGGGCAATCAACTGATAAAACTCCCCATCGTCATTTATGTTGTCCCAAGTATAAATCACCTGGTCCTCGCTGTCCAGCAGCTGGTGGCGGGCTGCGCGAATTTGATACCTTCTCTGGCCCAGGTAGTAGGCGGTATAAACGGACCAGCCCTCTGAAAGAGCCTCTGTCTGCCCGGAACGGGGAGAGCAGTACATTTCGTCAAAAACAAAGGCGCACTCCTGCCGGTATGCCTGGTATTGAGGGGTGTGGTAGACATTCATGCCCCCCACCTCAAGTCTGCTGGTGGTGCATGGAGATCACCTGGCAGTCGGGACAGATCTCGATGTACAAAATGCCCTCCATAAAATCCAGCGCCTCCCACTTGATCTGCGCCAGGTACTTCATGGACTTTCCGCAGTCGGGACAGGGGTAATACTGGGCGTCTTGAATCCAAAATGGGAAGCCGCCCACGGTACAGGTATCGTCGAATTCCGCTCCATAGAACACCGGGACGGACTCCTCTCCCAGGACAAAGCAATTGGCGGCATACTCCTCATACCCCCCGTCGTCCGGGTCATACTCGCTGCCATATCGATAGGGCAAAACGGCTTCACTGCCGCCGTCCAGGGTGAACCGGGAGTAGGCCGGCTCCTCCCAGGGAACACAGGAGGGGCAACAGGTAGCGGTGACAACGCCATCCAGCCCCAAGAACTTTAGGCGCTCATCCCGGCCGTCCAGACTCAGGATGTCTACCAGTCTGCCCCCACAGGCGGGACAGTGGTCCTCTCGAAGGTGGAAGATTTGGGCGGCGGTGTCCCTCTTCCGGTCCCCCTTGATGAGGGGGTAACAGGTGTCGAAGTTAAGCTGCCGACGCGTCCCCCTCTGGTCAAAGGTCCAGCCGCCGGTCTGGGCGTAAATAGAGGGGTCCGCATACAACTTCTCCCGCCAGGGACGGGGGTGCTTTTCCAGCTCTTGGAGGATTTCCAAGGATCGGTCATCCCCCTGCATGGCCAGGCAAGACATGAGCCTAGACGCCTCCATAGCGCTCTCCGCCCCCAGCAGGGCCTGGATCAACCCGTCCCGCACCTCCTCCGGAGCGCGGTAATAGAGCTCGGCCGGGTAGTAGATCTTCTTTTCCAGGGCAGCCCGAGCCAGCTCCGGAGAACAAATCCCATGGCAGTGCAGCAGGTTCTGGAACTCCTTATCCCAGACATTCTCCTCCAGATGCTCCACATTCTGTACCAGGACATCCAGCTTTTCTTGAATCTGCTCCGGCGTCCAGGCCATCACCTCCCGGCGCGCCTGTTCCGCTTTGCAGTGCCAGCACAACCCCTGATAGCGCAGCTCTTTGCCGCATTCGGGACAGCTGTATGGAAAATTTATCCCCATAGTTTCCACTCCTCCCCTACACAATAAAATATGGCGGCCTTTTCATTCCCATTCGGAATAAAAAAGCCGCCCTGATTTCTCTCATATCTATGCCAGCGCGGTGTTCAGCTCCTCTTCCACCGACTCATAGCTGACACTTTTGGACAGCACGATCTCAGAGATCAGTATCTGCCTGGCAGAGTGGAGCATCTTCCGCTCTCCGGTGGACAGCCCCCGCTTTTGATCTCGGATGGTCAGCCCCTTAATGACCCGGGCCACCTCAAACAGATCGCCGCTCTTCATCCGCTCCATATTCTCCCGGTAGCGGTGATTCCAATTCGCCGTCATCTCCACCTGAATATCGGGAATGGCGGCAAGGACCCTGTCGGCCTGCGCTTGGTCCACTACCGGGCGCACACCAATTTCCTCGCAGTTTTCTGTGGGAACCATCACTACCATAGAGCGGTTGGGCAGTTTCAGAATATAATAATCTCGCACCACATCATCAACCGTTTTCTGGACAATGCTGTCTACCACGCCCGCCCCATACATAGGATGAACCACCTTATCCCCGATCTGGAACACCTGCTACCTCGCTTTCTCTCTGCCAACTTTGGCTTTTTCCTCTTCTCTCCACATTAAACTGGTTATATTATAACAATTTTATCCTATTTTTGCAAGAGAAAAACAAGTAGTTTTTAAAACTTTCTCCGATTTTTTCCAGATTTTACACTCTGAGGGTAAAAAAATGAGCCCAACCGCAACGCAGTTGGGCCCACTTTTTAACTTACTCCTCCTCAACAGGAGCATCTTCCTCGCTCTCCTCCTCATAGGAGGGCTCCAGCAGAGCGCGGATAGACAGAGAAATCTTTTTGTTCTCCATATCCACGTCGGTAATCTTCACATCCACCTTGTCGCCCTCGGCCACCACATCGCCGGGCTTCTCCACCCGGTGATCAGCCAACTGGGAGATATGAATCAGGCCGTCCACACCGGGGACCACCTCGGCAAAGGCGCCGAAGGTCATCAGCTTGACAATACGCACATTGGCGGTGTCACCCACCTGATAGGTGCTGGTGAATACGGTCCAGGGCTCCTGGCTGTGGTCCTTCATCCCCAGGGAGATCTTCTTCTTCTCCTTGTCAGCGGAGATGACATACACATCCACAGTGTCGCCCACCTTGACCACCTCGGAGGGGTGCTTAATGCGGCTCCAGGACAGCTCAGAGATGTGGACCATACCGTCCACACCGCCAATGTCCACAAAGGCGCCATAGGAAGTCAAGGACTTCACGGTACCGGTGTACCGCTTGCCGTCCTCAATCTCAGTCCAGACCTTCTCCGCGGCGGCGGCCCGCTCAGCACGGGTGACCCGGCTGATGGAACCCACTACCCGGCGGCGAGCCCGGTTGACCTCGGTGATGACCAGACGGACCTTCTGCTTGAGCAGCTCGCTCATAGGCGTCTCTCGGGGCAGACCAGTCTGAGAGGCGGGGACAAAGACCCGCACACCCTTGACGGAGACGACCACACCGCCCTTGTTGTCCTCAGTGACGAAGCCTTCCACAACCGTCTCGTTCTCCCGAGCGGCCTCAATTTCCTCCCAGCCCTTGTTGATATCCAAGCGGCGCTTGGACAGCTTCACCAGGCAGTCCCGGTCGCTGACCTGCATGACGATAGACTCGATCTCATCGCCCACCTTGACAATGTCCTCTACCTTTACAGTGGGATCGTCACTCAGTTCGGTCAGAGCAATGTAGCCAGGGTATTTGATGCCCAGCTCTACCTGGATCTCGGTGGGCGTGATTGCCACAACGGTGCCCGTGACCTTATCTCCATTATTTAAAGTCTTGATCGACTCCTCCAGCATCTCCGCGAAGGATTTTTCGATCTCCATGATTTCGTCGCTCATTTTGTCATAGACCTCCTTTATTATCCACGCAGGTGTCGACGCACCCGCAGTGATGCCGACCATATCCACTTGAGGCAGCTGGTACCGCTCCATATCCTCCGCCCGCTCGATGAGCCAGACGTTGAAACAGGACTCCCTGCAGATCTCCGCCAACCGCTTAGTATTAGAGCTCTGCCGATCGCCCACCACCACCATCAAACCGCACTGAGCGGCCAGCTGGCGAGCCTCCTCCTGGCGTTTGGACGTCGCTCCACATATTGTATCAAAAAAATCTGCGTTTGTACACTCTTTTTTTGCTTTTTTCACGCAGTCATTCCAAATTTTCTTTGTCGAGGTAGTTTGAGACACAAAAGTGAGGGGGAGATTTCGACGATTTTCCCCGCCATTCAGCCATTTTTCCAGGTCTTCCGCCCCAGAAACCACTACCGGCGCACGACACCATCCAGCAATTGCCAGCACCTCTGGATGGTCCGGCGTGCCCACTATAACCGGTACGCGGCCCTCCCTCTCTGCCTGTGCCACAATTTTGTGAATGTGCGTAACATTGGGGCAGGTAGCGTCGAAGACCTCCACGCCCCGCCGGGCAAAGTCCTCATGGACCGCCCTACTCTCCCCATGGGAACGGATAATCACGCCACAGCCATCAGGCACTTCTTCCGGCCGGTCCACCGAATACAGCCCTTGGACTGCCAGTCGGTCCATCACATCCCGGTTGTGAATGATAGACCCCAGCATGACGCAGGGAACCCCCTGTGCCGCCTTTGCCTCCGCCAACTCCACCGCGCGGCGCACACCGTAGCAGAAACCGGCGGACTGGGCCAGCACCACCTTCATTCCACACCCTCCCCCAGGACCCGCACCCGGTCCATCAAGTCCTGGGCTATCGTCTGCAACTCCTCATTGGTGGGCTTACGTCCCTGATACTCTGGATAATAGGGTTCCCCAATCACCACAGTATTACGCCGGAACCGCTTTTTTTTGCGCTGTATGTACACTGGCAGCAGGGGAACCCCGGTCCGGGTGGCAAAGAGCGCAGCGCCCACTTTAGCCTGGACGTCCTCCCCCTCGTGAACCCGGGTTCCCTCTGGGAACATGAGCAGTTTGTCACCCTCCTTGAGAAATTTCATAGCGGTGCGCACCGCTCGCACATCGGTGGTATCCCGATCCACCCCGAAGACTCCAGCCTTGCCCAGCAGCCAGCCGATGAAGGGCAGCCGCATAATCTGCACCTTCGCCATAGCTCGCATAGGGCACCGGTATCCGAAAGCGAAGACCACATAAAACGGATCTCCCGCAGTGGAGTGATTGGGGCAGATGACTACAGGCCCCTCTGGAATATTCTCTCGGCCCACCGCCCGGACAGGGTGGATCAACCGGAAATACGGCCATACTATCACATAGAGCAGGTGGAAAAACCAATCCATCCGCTTTTTGCGCTGCTCAGGGCTCTCCTTGGATGGAGTTTTCTTCCCTGTCATCTCTTCGCTCACTGGGCTATCTTCTCCTTTACCAGAGCCAGCAGCCCCATCAGGCTCTGCTCTAAATTCAGCTGGGTGGTGTCCAGCAGAGCGGCGTCCTCCGCCCGTTTTAGAGGGGCCACGGGGCGATGCTCATCCTGGTAGTCCCTCTCTTTGATGTCACGGAGCACAGTGTCGAAGTCCGCCTCCTGTCCCCGCTCTTCCAACTCCAAAAGGCGGCGGCGGGCCCGGGCCTCCGGGGCGGCAGTAAGAAAAATTTTTACATCTGCCTGGGGCAGTACCACAGTGCCGATATCCCGGCCATCCATAACAATATCATGCTCCCGCGCCTGCCTGCGCTGAAAATCCAGCAGGAAATCCCGTACTGCCGGAATCGCAGAGGTCTTTGACGCCACGCCAGACACCTGATGCTCTCGAATCGCCTGGGATACCTCCTCCCCAGACAGATACATCCGCTGCATGCCGTCCTCGCCGTAGGCCATCCGAATGTCCAGCCCCTTCAGAAGTGGGATCACCTGGCTTTCGTCAGCGGGATCTACCCCCGCCCGCAGCACCGCCAGAGCAACCGTGCGGTAAATCGCCCCGGTATCCACATAGAGAAAACCCAACTTTTCTGCCAATTTCCGGGCCAATGTGCTCTTTCCCGCCCCAGCAGGGCCGTCAATCGCAATACTTCTATGGTTCATTTCATCTTGCTCCAATTACAAAATATTTCGGCTCCACTCGCCCGCACAGCCACACGCCGTTCTCTGCGCGGTAGAATGTGACTCCATCCCGGGCCATCCTCTGCGCGTCGATGGTAATCACCACCGGGATCCCATGCCGTTTTCCCACCGCCATGGCGGTATTCCAGTCGCCAGAGAGGTGGACGTACTGCCGGCCCATCTTTCGAATCCCCTCCGCTTGAATCGCGGGAAGGAAGCGAGAGGCCGTACCATGGTACAGGAATTGGGGGGGCTGGGCTTCTTTCAGTTCCACATCCACCTGGAGGGAATGGCCCTGGTTGGCCCGGATTTTGGTGTGGTCCTCGTTGAAGGCATATCGCTGCTTATTGTTCTCTCGCACAATACGTTCCAATATCTCCCTGTCAATCCTTCGCCCGGTGCGATTCACTCCGGCCAACAACTGCTCCACATCTGCCCAGCCGTGTTCGTCCAACTGGATTCCCGCTGCATGGGGATCGTGACGCAGGACCAAACTCAAAAACCGGCCCAGTTTCACATCCGAATGACTCTGTTCCATAAATTCCTCCCAATGTAAAAATGGGCTTCATCCCTGAAGTTCTCTTGGTTTTTCCCCTAGCGCATACTCCACACCGCTTTTTTACATCAATGCCATATCATTTTTTGCCAGGGGACGCCCGCCCGGCCAGGGCATACGCCGCAGCTCCCTCCCCCGCCGCCCGGCCAGTGGCCCAGGCGATCTGAAGATTGAAGCCGCCAGTGTAGGCGTCCACATCCAGCAGTTCCCCGGCAAAAAAGAGGCCAGAAATCTTTTTGGACTGCATACTCTTGGGATCCACCTCAGATACCTTCACCCCACCGGAAGTGACAATGGCTTCGTCAATGGGCCTTGGCCCAGACACCGATACAGAAAAGTTCTTAAATAGCTCCAGCAGGCGGCGGCGCTCCTGTTTGGTCAGGTCGTGCGCTTTTTTAGTCCCTGGGATACCCGTCCGCTCTAACAAAATAGGGATCAACAGCCGGGGGGCCAGCGTTCCCAGGAGATTATCCATATCCTTATTGGCCCCAGCGGTCAACTCTCGCACCAATCGGGCGTCCAAGGTAAGCTCATCCAGGGCCGGCTTTAAGTCAATAGAACAGCTATACTGTTCCTTTTCCAAGTTTCTCATGTGGGCGCTAGCGGACAAAATCAGTGGTCCAGACAGGCCAAAGTGGGTGAACAACAGCTCCCCCTGCTCCTGGAAGATCACCTTTTTTCTCTGATCTTTAACCGTCAGCACCACATTTTTCAACGCCAGACCCTGCATCTTGGCACAGAAGGAGTCTGGAGACTCCAGGGGCACCAAGGATGGTTTTATGTCGACCAACGTGTGGCCCAGCTCCTCCACCATCCAGTGGCCGTCCCCGGTGGAACCCGTGGCAGGGTAAGACAGCCCGCCGGTCGCCAAAATGACCGCCTTGCAGCACTCCCCCCACCCCCATTTATCTCCAGCAGTTCCTATCTCCACACCGCTTACTGCGCCGTTCTGAACGGACACACTGGAAACACGGCTTTGAACAGCCACAGTCACATTCAGTCGTTTCACTTCTCGAAACAGGGCGTCGATAATATCAATGGATCGGTCAGAGGTGGGAAACACACGGCCGCCCCGCTCCACCTTCAAATCAACGCCCAAATCCTGGAAAAACTCCTCCACCCAGGAGGGCGGAGTGTGCTCTAAAACGCTGTAAAGAAACTTTCCGTTTCGGGGGACAGCAGCCCGTACCTCCTCTGGAGTGCAATGGTTCGTCACATTGCACCGCCCCTTGCCGGTGATGTACAGCTTGCGGCCCACCTTCTGGTTGCGCTCCATCAATGTGACCGATGCCCCCAGCCGGGCGGCGGCAATCGCCGCCATCATCCCAGCTGCTCCACCGCCCACTACGATGATATCCGGACTACTCATTCGGGCACCTTCTCATACACACCGTACTCATCCCAGATGTCCTCCAAGCTGCGGAAGGTCCGGGCCAGTTCGTCGTTTTTCCGCCAGCTTACCGCCACCAGCAGTGCATTGACCAGGGAAAGCGGGGCGACCAGAGAGTCCACAAAGGAGGCCATATCACTGCGGGCCATCAGACTGTATCTGGAGATGGGCGCCAGTGGAGACGCCTCGCTGTCTGTAATGGCCACGGTCGTGGCCCCTCGGTCCCGGGCAAAGCTCATAGCCTGGACCGTGCGGCTGGAATAGCGGGGAAAGCTGACTCCAATCACCACATCTCCCTCTCCTACCCGGAGCAGACTCTCAAAAATTTCGCTGACAGTATTGGCAGATACCAGTACCACACTGTCAAAAATCAGGTTGCAGTAAAAATGCAGAAAGGCAGCAATGGCCGCAGAGGAGCGCACACCAATGATATAAATTTTTTTGGCAGAAACAATGGCGTCTACCGCCCGTTCAAAATTATCCCGGTCCAGCTCCTCCAATGTCTGTCGAATTTTCTCTATGTCCGACTGAAGCACCATTGACAGCAAATCCTGGTCTCCCAAACGGTCGTTGGTCACCTCGATACGCTGGACGGTAGTCAGCCGATTACGGATCATCTTCTGAAGAGATCGCTGCATATCCGGATAGCCGTCATAGCCCAACTCAGAGGCAAAGCGCACTACAGTGGACTCACTTACTCCCACCTTTTTGCCCAGTCGGCTGGCCGTCATAAAAGCCGCTTTATCATAGGACTCCAGAATAAAATTGGCAATCTTCCTCTGTCCCTTGGAGAAGGTGGCGGCCCTCTCCTGAATGACAGCCAGGATATCACGGTTCATGGCTCTCCCTCCTGCCTTGCTCGCAAAGCATATCATACTCGTTTTTCTGAAAAAAAGCAAGAGATTTTCACAGGAATCTTAACATTTCCTGCAAAAATCTCTCACAAGTCACTCAGCGGCTGGGCCAAAAGACGCAGCTCCTCATCCGTCAGCGGCCGCCACTGCCCTGGTTTCAAGGAGCGGTCCAAAGACAGCGTCCCCTCCTGAATTCTCTTGAGGCGCAGCACCTCCAGACCGGCCTTTGCGCACATCCGCCTTACCTGTCGGTTTTTTCCCTGATGGATGGTAATAGACAGCTGATGGACCCCACCGCTGTCCCGGCCCCGGCGCACCTGAACAGGGGCCAGCTGCTCCCCGTCCAGTGTCATGGGGGCGGATAGAATTGGCAGGGCTCTGTTCAGGTTTCCTGTCACCCACACCAGATACTCCTTGTTCACCTCATGGCTGGGGTGGAGAAGCTGGTGGGTGAGGGCCCCGTCGTCGGTGAGGAGGAGCAGCCCCTCTGAATCCGTGTCCAGACGCCCCACTGGCCACACCCGCACTCCACATCCCGCCACTAGATCGGCCACCGTCTTTCGCCCTTTCTCGTCAGAGAGGGTAGTTACATAACCTCTAGGCTTATTCAGCATGAGGTAAGTCCGTCCACCCCCAGGAACAAGGGGCCTGCCGTCCACCAGGACGGTATCCCGGTCCAGATCTGCCCGGTCCCCCAGGTGGGCCTTTTTCCCGTTGACAGTCACCCGTCCGGCTGCAATCCACCCCTCCGCCGCCCGCCGAGAGGCCAGACCGCAAGCAGAAATTAGTTTTTGAAGGCGCTCCTCCATAGGCGAATTCCCCCCTCCGGCGCTCGTATATCAGGGACACCCCTCCCTGTCATCAAAGGTACTCTCGCCAGTTCCTTCGAATCAACATAATATACCATCTCCCCCACCTGGACCCCCTGGTCCACCGGAGCGGTGAGGGCTGTCTCAGTCAACTCCCAGGTCCTTTCCAGCCTTTCGCCGGGGGCAAGAGCTGCGGTGAGGTCCGCCCCCATCTCCACAGGACAGACGGGCACCAAGCCTCTGGACACCGGCAGCTGCCCCACCCGCTCCCCTATGCTGGCCAGGGAGCGGGCCTCATAGTTGGCAAACCCCCAGTCAAAGAGGGCGGTGTGGTCCGCCCAGTCGCTGGGGGCGTTGAGTGTGACACAGATCAGCGTAACCCCGTCCCGCCGGGCCGCTGAGACCAGGGTACGGCCCGCCTTCTCGGTGTAGCCTGTCTTCAGACCCACGCAGCCTTCGTACCGCCACAGCAGCTTATTATGATTGGTGAAGGTACGGGTACCCAGGGTGATGGATCTGGTGGCGGCAATTTGGGCCAGCCTCTCATTGCTCAGACACGCTCGTGCCAGAATCGCCATATCACAGGCGCTGGAGTGATGCCCCTCAGCGTCCAGTCCGTTGGGGTTGGCAAAGCTGGTATCTGTCATCCCCAGTTCCCGGGCCTTTCGGTTCATCCGATCCACAAACCCCTCCACCGTGCCCCCACAGTGGCCTGCGATGGCCAAGGCGGCATCGTTACCCGAGCGAAGAAGCAGGCCATAGAGCAGGGCCTCCAGGGTGATCTCCTCCCCCCGGCGCAAGTAGATGGAGGAGCCCTCCACCCCCGCCCACTCCGGGGCGACGGTGACAACCTCCTCCAAAGCGTGCCCCGACTCCAGGGCCACCAAGGCGGTCATCAGCTTGGTGGTGCTGGCAATCAGCCGGCGAGCATGGCCGTCCTTCTCATAGAGCACCCGCCCTGTGTCCCCGTCCATCACAACCGCACTGGCAGCAGAAATTTTGGGGACAGTCACCCCCTCTGCCTGGACGGCCAGAGGGGCGCACCACAGCAGCGAGCCAGCCAGCAGAATCGAAAAAAACCGCTTCATTTTGCCACCTTCTTTTCAGTCGATGGAACTAGTATACCGCAGCTTTTCTCCTTAGTTTCCAGGAAATTTTATGTTTTTTCACCGGGGCCGGCATCTTGGCAGTCCACTTCCCCAGTCCTTCGCCTCACATCGGACGGGTATCTGGGTACAGCCCGATACCAGTCAGGACATCCGAAAGCGCCCCCTACTCCGCAAAATCCTCTTCCGTCTTCTTCTGGGCCTTCTTCTCCTGCTGTTTCTCAATAAAATTGATAACTTTATCCACCACTTCGGGCACCGTTTCAATGACTCGGTCTACGGTGGTTGCGGGAGGCGGGGCCACAGGGAGCAGCTTCACACTGCCGTCCTCCCGAACAATCAGAAAAGCCACCGGCTCCAGCTTGGCGCTGGCTCCGCTGCCGCCGCCAAACCCCTCTTTCGCTGCTCCGGCTTTGACCGAAAATTCTGTGCCGCCCCCCCCTACACCAAAGGACATACGGGACACCGGGATGAGGGTGACACCCTCTGCGTGGATGGGGGTACCAATAATGGTATTGGCATCTGCCATCACTTTGACGTGCTCCATTGTGGTCTTCATCAGCTCTTCGAGCGAGTTCTTTTTCTCCTGTTCCATTGGTTATGCCGCCTTTCTCTGCCGTCGTTTTAATTTCAGCCGCTTTCTCGCGCCAAGTGCTCTAAACAGTGCCTTAAAGCCCGCCCGCAGGCCGATCCAAACCGCCGTGCCAATTCGGATGGACAGCGCCGCCTGGCCATATATGGTCATACCGGGGGCGTCAAAGTCCAGCTTTACCCGGGCCGTACCATCTCTCACATGGAACGCCTTGGTCAGGGGGACCCACAGCGCCCCCAGGGCGGCATTTGCCCGGCCATAGAGCAGGGCCGCATCTGCCGGGTCCGCAGCCCCCGCGGTCAGCTCCAGTTCCAGAACGTCCACCCGCAGGCCTCGCCATATGCCCTTTGCCGCCTCTAAAGCCACAGGCAACAGAGCTCGGGCATACTCCAGCGCCCCTCCCACTTTTTCCGGGAACGGGACAGGCTCCCTCTCTCTTTTCGCCTTCTCAGGCCGCTGGGAAAGCTTTTTCTTTTTACGCTCTTTGGGCTTTTTCTCCAGCCGTGGCTTCACAGGCAGAATCTTGATTCGGAACCGCCCGAGCCGCACCCACATGAAAAATCCCTGGGCATTAAACTCCGCCCAGCCGCCCACCCGGACCTGTCCTATGAGAAACAGGACCACAGCTATGGCAGCCAGGACATAGGGGGCCCTCACACTTCCTCCGCCGGAATCTCCGGCTGCTCGGTCTGGTCCTCCTCCAGTGCTGCCCCCTCCCGGAGTCGGGCCAAGGTGGCCTCTAGCTCCAGGGTCATCTGGCCGCCCTCCTGGGACTGATTGGGCAGCTCAGGCAGCTCGTCCAGGCTGGACAGGCCGAAAGAGCGCAGAAAGTTCTTTGTCGTTTTAAATTGCACCGGCCGGCCGGGAACAGCCAGACGGCCGGCCTCTTCAATAAGCTCCCGCTCCAGCAGCAGTCCTATCGTGTAGGAGCTGTCCACCCCCCGGACTTGGTCCACATACGCCCGGGTGACCGGTTGGTAGTAAGCGATGATAGACAGCACCTCCAGCGCCGGCTGAGACAGCCGTGCCGGCTTGCGGCTCTCCAACGTCTTGCGGATGTAGTTGGCAAACTCCGGGGCAGAGCACAGCTGATAGCTGGTGTCCAGCCTCACCAAACGGATACCCCGGCGGTCATAGCTGTACCGATCCATCAGCCGCTGGGCCACTGCGTCCAGGGTGGGCCTGTCCACCTCAAGCCCTAAGCAAAGCCGCTCCACCGGAACCGGCTCCCCGGCTGCAAACAGCACCCCCTCTAGTGCAGATTCCAATTCTTTGACCTCCATTTGGGGGTACCTCCTTCCTGATTCTCTGCTCAGTGTGGATGTATCACGATATGTATCCCTTATTACCTAGATGGTATTATTGAAATCTATCGTATCCTTGATAGTATGGCTAATCGCAGGTGTTTTGCCAGTGTTTAAAGGCAAAAGGGGACTATACTGCGCACCCCTGTTGTTAGGAACGGATACCATCTGCCCATAGACGGCCCCAGGCCATCCACACCTAATCATTCTCCGATGTAAACTCCACCGCCCCCTCCTCCTGGGTGCAGGTGACCGTGCAGTCTGACTCAGTACCTGCCAGCAACAGGCGGCGGGCCTTGCACAGCTCCAGCACCGCCAGAAAGGTAGCTACCACTTCTGACCGGCTGCGGCTTCCCTTAAATAGGGCACGAAAGCGGGTGACGCCTAAGGCAATCAGCCGTTTGATAATCTCCCCCGCCTTGTCGGCTACGGGGTAGGGCTCCCGGCCCACGATGCCCTGGAAAGCGGACACTGGCGGGGGCAGCTTGTTATCCAGCCGGCCCAGCACCGCCGTCATGGCCCGGAGCAGATCCCCCCTGTCATGGACATAGCGGTATACTTTATTGGGCTGGACCGCCTCGGGTACTTTGACCAGGTAGTCCCGGCCCACCTGGTAGCGGCTGTCCAGGGCGGGGAGCACCGCTTTGATCTTCAGATAGTTCTCGTTTCGCTGATGGGCCTCCAAGGTGGCGATAAGCTGTTCCATCTCGCTCATAGCCTCCTCATCATGGATGGACAGCAGCATCCGGGTCTTGATATATACCAAGTGGGACGCCATCGTCACAAAGTCGCTGGCCACCTCCAGGTCTAGTTCCTTCCGCTTATTCATCCACTCCATGTACTGATCCAGGATGAGGGAGATCTGAATGTCTTTAATCTCCAGCTTATTCTTACTCAGCAGGTGGAGAATCAGGTCCAGGGGCCCCACAAAGTCCTCCATATTCTCCTCTTTTGCCTTCACCACCCCTTCCAGATGGTAAATGGGTGCCTCCAAGGGCCCACCTCCCCATTTTAGGTTTATCTTTTCTGTTATTATAACAGTCTGTCCAGGAAAAGACAAGTTAAATTCGAAAGAACCTATGTTTTTCAAAACATCTTGAAAGGGACAACCGCCACCTTGCACGGTGACGGTTGTCTCTCAAAATAATTTTTTCCCCCAAGGACCGACCGCTTTTCCCGCGGCCTCCTCTCATACACAATCCAGCTCTCTGTCTCCCTGTCAAAGGTATGCCAGTCACTTTTCTATCCCGGCAAAAATGGCCGACAACAACTCCTCCCGGCCGGTGCCCTTCTCGGCAGAGAACGGGATTAGGATGTCCTCCCCCCCCAGTCCCAGGGTCTCCTGGATGCACTGGAGGTTGCCTTCTATCTCGCTTTTTTTCAGCTTATCCAGCTTGTTGGCCACAATGATGAGGGGGCAGCCTGTCTCCCGAAACCACTGAAACATGGTGCAGTCGTCGGCGGAAGGCCTATGGCGGGCGTCCACGATCATCACCCCCAGGGTAAGCAGGTCTGGCCGGGCAAAGTAGTCTTCCATCAGTCTGCCCCATCGGTCCCGCTCCCCTTTGGACACCTTGGCGTAGCCGTAGCCCGGCAGATCTACCAGGTAGAACGCCCCGTCAATGTTAAAGTAGTTCACATGGACAGTCTTTCCAGGCGCAGCCCCCACCCGAGCAAAGTTCTTCCGGTTGAGCAGCCGATTGATCACTGACGACTTGCCCACATTGGACCGTCCGGCAAAGGCCACCTGGGGCCTGCCGTCCTGAATGAAGTTTTTGGGAGAGACAGCAGACAGTACAAACTCCGCCTTCTGCAAATTAACAGCCATTTTTAAACCTCCAGTCAGGCATGGTACTCCAACACCGGGCAATATCCTAAAGCCATCAAGGGCACCTTACTGGCTCATACGGGGGCCGCCCTCCCCCATAGGCGCGGGCGGCAGATCAGGCAGTACCTCGTTCTTTGGGGCCCGGCCTCGCCTGCGGGCCGGCTGCCCCTCCATCGGACGATTCAGGGCGTGGGACAGCACCTGGTCTGCCCGTTCCACCAGGATAAACTGGAGGGCTTTTCTCACCGTCTGGTCAATTTCCTCCAGATCTTTGGCGTTTTCGGCGGGAATGATGACCGTTTTAATGCCGTTTCGGAAGGCGGCCATGGTCTTCTCCTTCAGGCCGCCGATGGGCAGCACCCGGCCCCGGAGGGTGACCTCTCCAGTCATGGCGATCCCCCGGCGCACCGAGACCCCGGTGAGAGCGGAAACCATAGCAGTGGTGATCGCGATGCCGGCTGAGGGGCCATCCTTGGGCACCGCCCCCTCAGGGAAGTGGACATGGAGATCCCTCTCCTTATAGAAATCGGCGGGGAGGTCCAGCCGGTCGGCCTGGCTGCGAATAAAACTGAGCGCGGCGTGGGCTGACTCCTTCATCACATCCCCCAGATTGCCGGTGAGTTCCACCTTGCCAGATCCGGGGATTACGTTCACCTCTACCTCTAGCAATTCGCCCCCTACAGAAGTCCAGGCCAGACCGTTGACTACACCAACCCGCTCCTCCAGGGCCTGTCGCTCGGGATGGTACTTTGGCACGCCCAAGTACTCCTCCAGGTCCTTGTCGGTGACACGGACGGCCTTATCCCCGTCTGACACCACTTTCATGGCCGCCTTACGGCAGATGGCAGCCAGGCGGCGTTCCAGCACACGAACCCCTGACTCCCGGGTATAGGCGGCAATAATCTCCCGCAGAGCTCCATCTGATACCTTGAGCTGCGCCTTGGACAGGCCATGGCGCTTCAGTTCCTTGGGCAGCAAGTGCTTTTTGGCAATCTGTACCTTCTCTTCATCGGTATAACTGGAAAGCTCGATTACCTCCATCCGGTCCAGCAGAGGCCGGGGGATGGTGTCGGTGGTGTTGGCGGTGGTGATAAACATGACCTGGGACAGGTCAAAGGGAATTTCAAGGAAATTGTCTCGGAACGTGGCATTCTGCTCCCCGTCCAGCACCTCCAACAGGGCGGATGCCGGGTCCCCCCGATGGTCATGGCCCAGTTTGTCGATCTCGTCCAGCAGGATGAGCGGATTGCAGCTCTGGGCCTGGTTGATGGCGGAGATAATTCGGCCAGGCATAGCCCCCACATAGGTCTTCCGGTGGCCTCGGATCTCCGCTTCGTCACTGACGCCGCCCAAAGAGATGCGGGCCAGTTTCCGGTTCATAGCCCGGGCCATAGACATGGCGATGGAGGTCTTGCCCACCCCTGGCGGGCCCGCCAGACAGATGATCTGTCCCTTCAGTTCAGGGGCCAGCTGGCGGACCGCCACAAACTCCAATACCCGGCGCTTCACTTTATCCAGGCCAAAGTGGTCCTGGTCCAGCACCTTCTGAACAGCGGAGACGCTCACCTTTTCTTTTGTGTTCTTCCCCCAGGGCAGTTCCAGACAGACGTCCAAATAATTGCGCAAAACAGTGCTCTCCGAGGAGCTGTAGGACTGCTTGGTCAGCCGGCCCAGCTCCTTGTTCAGCTTTTCCCGTACTGGATCGGGGAGCTTGGCCCGGGCAATCTTTTCCCGGTACTCCTCAATCTCGTCGGCCTCCTCCCCCAGCTCGGTCTGGATAGCTTTCATCTGCTCCCGCAGATAGTACTCCCGCTGGTGACCGTTCATCTGTTCTCGAGCCCGCTCCTGTATCTCCTGATCCAGGGAGAGAATCTCCACCTCTCGCTCCAGCAGGCGGTGGAGTTTCTCTAACCGGCGGGTGGGGCGCAGTTCCTCTAGAATAAGCTGTTTATCACTGTTGCGCATAGGAATATTTTGGGTAATATAGTCTGCAATGTGGCCTGGGTCCTGGCTGGCCAGCACATGAATCATCAGGTCGGGGGACAGCTTGGGCGAGAGTTCAGCGTAGTCCTGAAATAGCTCATAGGTAGCCCGTATCAATGCCTCCGTCTTGGCGCTGCCCTGGGCAGGGGACGCAGGCACCTGAATCTCCCGTACTTCCGCCTCCAAATGAGGTTCGGTACGCAGCAGCTGTAAAAGAGTCCCTCGGGCCGCCCCCTCTACCATCACCCGCACATTGTCCCCAGGCATGCGAAGAATCTGGCGGATATTGGAGATGGTGCCCACCTGGTACAGGTCATCCATCCCCGGCTCCTCCAAATCAATCTCCTTTTGGCCCACCAGGAATATCGGGCTGCCGGCGGTCATGGCCGCTTCCAGCGCCCGAACAGAGGCATCTCGAGCTATCTCAAAGTGAATCAGCACATTGGGAAATACTGTCAGCCCCCGCAGAGCAATGACAGGCATGGTGCTGGTGTGAAGGATATCCCACTCTTTACTCATAGTCGTTCACTTCCTCTCGGGGAGATTTTTTGCCCATTTCAAATCTATACGAAAGGCCCCCTCTGGCGAGGAGACGTTGTCCTCTCCAGCCGACAAGCACAGACGCCCCGCGCCCCGCTGTGGGGCACCGCGGAGCGTCTGATTTTAGTCGTTGCTATGTCAGCCCGCGCGGCCGTGGCCGCGGCGGCCGGACCGCTCCACCTGAAGGGTAGCCTTACCCAATTTAGGCCGCTGGATGCGGTCCGGGTCCCGAGTCAGATCAGGTTTCGCCCCATCCTTGACACAGTCCTCTGTAATGGTCACCCGAACAATCGTGGGGTCAGAGGGGATGTCATACATAATTTGGTTCATGACTTCCTCCAGAATGGCACGCAGACCTCGGGCGCCAATTTCCCGAGCCACCGCCCGGTCAGCCACCGCCTCCAGCGCCTCATACGTGAAGTCCAGTTCTACCTGATCGTAGTCCAGCAGAACTTTGTACTGCTTGACCAGAGCGTTCTTGGGCTCTGTCAGGATACGCACCATCTGGCTCCGGTCCAGGGATTCCAACGTGGTGACCACCGGCAGGCGGCCCACCAGCTCAGGAATAATGCCGTACTTCAGCAGATCCTGGGGCTGAATCTCACTCATCAACTCCCCTACATTGCGTTCCTTCTTGCTCTTGATCTCCGCGCCAAAACCAAGCGAACGCTTGTCCAGGCGGTGCTCAATGATTTTATCAATACCGTCGAAGGCGCCGCCGCAAATAAAGAGAATATTGTGGGTATCGATCTGAATGAATTCCTGATGGGGATGTTTCCGCCCACCCTGTGGAGGCACATTGGCCACAGTGCCTTCCAGAATTTTCAACAGGGCCTGCTGCACTCCCTCGCCGGACACATCCCGGGTGATGGAGGTATTCTCGCTCTTCCGGGCAATCTTATCCATCTCATCAATATAGATAATACCGCGCTCGGCCAACTCAATATCGTAGTCAGCCGCCTGAACCAGGCGTAGCAAGATATTCTCTACATCGTCGCCCACATAGCCGGCCTCGGTGAGGGTGGTGGCGTCGGCGATGGCGAAAGGTACCTTCAGCACGCGGGCCAAGGTTTGGGCAAAGAGCGTCTTTCCGCAGCCAGTGGGACCCATGAGAAGGATATTGCTCTTTTGCAGTTCTACGTCCTCCGCACCGCCGAAATAGATGCGTTTGTAGTGGTTATATACCGCCACGGACAGGGCCACCTTAGCCTTCTCCTGACCGATGATATATTGGTCCAGCACGGCGTGAATCTCCTTCGGAGTTGGGATCGCATCGGGAATTTCTCCCAAAAACTGTTCGTCCTCCTCCAACAGCAGGGACTCCGCCCCCATCGCCTCCATGCACAGGCTGACACACTCATTGCAGATATAGACGCCAGGGCCGGCGATCATCCGCTTCACTTGGTCCTGGTGCTTGCCGCAGAAGGAGCAGCGCACCCGTTTCTCGTCGTTGTTTGCCATTGGAAACACCTCATTCATGGGCCAGGCGGATACTGCCTGCCCTGGTAATTAACGCTTATCCAGCACCTTGTCCACCAGGCCGTACTCCATAGCTTCCTGAGCGGTCATAAAATTGTCCCGCTCACAATCAGCGGTGACCACCTCAATCGGCTTGCCAGTGTTTTCCGACAAAATGCGGTTCATTCGGGTCTTGATAATCTCCAGCCGACGCAGATGGATCGCCATATCTGTGATCTGACCTTGAGTCCCTGCGGAGGGCTGATGAATCATAATCTCTGCGTTGGGCAGGGCCAGACGCTTGCCCTTCGCGCCGGAGGACAGCAGGAACGCCCCCATGGAGGCGGCCATACCAATGCAGATGGTAGACACATCGCACTTGATGTACTGCATCGTGTCGTAGATGGCCATACCCGCGGTGACGGAACCGCCTGGGCTGTTGATATAAAATTGAATGTCCTTGTCCGGGTCTTGGGCCTCCAAATACAGCAGCTGAGCCACGATCAGAGAAGCAGTGGTGTCGTTGACCTCCTCAGACAGCATGACAATACGATCATTGAGCAGGCGGGAAAAAATGTCATAAGACCGCTCACCTCGGTTTGTCTGCTCTACTACATAGGGAACCAAACTCATAATTGCACTCCTTTATTCTAAATAGAATACCCACTTTTTGGGATACCAGAGTATACCCATCCCATCAGAAATTCATTCCTTTGGATATTCTTACGCCCGGGGCAGCGAAAACCGCCCCGGGACGTGTGGTCATTTACTCCTCGGCGGGCTCTTCCGTCTTCTTCTTGGCCCGGCTGCGCTTGGGCTTCTCGTCGTCCTTCTCCTCTTTCTTCGCGGCCTTCTTCGCCTTTCCGGCCTTGGCCTGAGACAGTACCAGCTCACTGGCTTTCCGCAAGGACAAGTCACTCTTCAAGCTATCTGCGGGAATCACAGCCTTTACCTGCTCAGCGGGCATATTGTACTGCTCAGCCAGTTTGGCAATCTCCGCCTCATACTCCTCTTCAGAGACCTCAATGTTCTCCGCCTTTACCACAGCGGTAAGCGCCAATTCAGTCTGTACCTGCTTCAGGGCCGCAGGGCGCGCAGAGGCACGCATCATCTCAGGGGTCATGCCCATCATAGACATATAGTCTTCCACCCGGATTCCCTGGCTCTGCAGCCTCATGGCGTAATCGTCCATCAGCCGGTCCAACTGGACCTCTACCATACCGTCGGGGATCTCACACTCCATCCCCTCCACCAGCTGTTCTATAACGGCACTCTCAAAATCGTTCTGGGCCTGTGCCTTCTTCCGCTCCAGTAGCTTGTCGCCCAGGTCCTTGCGGAAATCCGCCAAGGTCTCGAACTCAGACACATCTTTGGCAAACTCGTCGTCCACTTCGGGGGCCTGAGACTCCTTCACCTCGTTGACCTTCACATGGAAAACCACCGCCTTACCGGCCAGATCAGCGTGGTAGTCCTCGGGGAAGGTGATATCAATGTCCTTCTCCTCCCCAGCCTTCATGCCGATGACCTGCTCTTCAAAACCAGGGACAAACATGCCGGCCCCCAGCTTCAGATCATAATTTTCCCCCTTGCCGCCTTCAAAAGGCGTGCCGTTATCAAAGCCCTCGAAGTCGATGACAGCGGTGTCCCCCTTCTTGGCCTTGCGCTTCACGCTCACCAGACGGGTAGCCCGGTCGATATAGGGTTTAAGTTCCTCGTCAATATCCTTCTCGGTGACCTTGGGCTCCTCCTTAGGGGCAGTAATCCCTAAGTACTCGCCCAGTTTAGCCTCGGGGCGCACGGAGACCAGCGCCTTAAAGGTAAAGCCCTCCTTACCCACCTCTACAATCTCCATCTTGGGGTAGCCCACATCGTCCAGCCCCTGTTCCTTCACAGCCTGCTCATAGGCGGCCGGGTAGGCGTCATGAATGGCATCCTCATAGAATACGCTGGCACCATACATACCCTCGATAATCTTCCGGGGCGCCTTGCCCTTGCGGAACCCGGGCACGTTGATCTTGCCCCGATTCTTCAGATAGACCTTCTGGATAGCTGCCTCAAACGCGTCAGCCTCCACCTGGATGGTGAGCTCAACGGTACTCTTCTCTTTCTTCTCAACACTGGTGACCTTCATTTGTCCATTTCCTCCTGTCGGTCCCACCCCGGAACGGCCGGCTGAGGGGCCTTTTTACTTTCGCCACGATATTTTATCAGATATGCGGCCATTTGAACAGTCTTTTTTTGAAATTTCCCTGATTTTTTCCTATTTTAATTTTTCAGGGCGCTTTAATCAGGCACTTTGACGGGTTTTCTCTCAGTACGGCGGACCAACACAGTCGTTTCCACATATAAGACAAGGGTCCCGCCCTACAAGAATATCTTAATCCAGCAATTTGACGGGAACAAATCCCACATAGTCGGCAGCTACCAGGCGGTAATCCACATGCCCTCGCTGTCCAGTCACGGCCAGCCGGTGACTTCCCCCATGGAGGTGGCCATAGCAGCACAGGCTCACATGGTACCGTTCCAACAGGTCCACAATCTCCTGACAGCAGTAGCCCTGGTATAGAGGGGGGTAGTGGAGAAAGCACAGCTTCTCCCCATCCCCCGCGGCCTTCAGAGAGGCCTCTAGACGAATCAACTCCCGGTGAAAAACCTTGGCGCTGTGTTCCCCCCGGTCCTCCTCATAAAACCAGCCCCGGGTACCGCACAGAGCGGTCTCTCCATAAAAGTGGCAGTTGTTGTGGAGAATATCCAGGGTGGAAAAACCGTTCTCCTCAAAAAACGCCTTCATCTTAGAGGCGGTTGTCCACCAGTAGTCGTGGTTACCCTTGAGAAGTAGTTTGCGCGCTCCTGGCAGAGCGTCCAAAAAGGCAAAGTCCTGTTTTGCCTCCTCCAAGCTCATCCCCCAGGACAGGTCGCCGCACAGCACCACCATGTCCTCCGGTCCTACCGCGGAAAACCCCTCCCGCAGTTTGTCCACATAGCCTGTCCAGCCTCCCCCAAACACATCCATCGGTTTGTTGGAGGACAGGGACAAGTGGGTATCTCCAATGGTATACAGGGCCATAGCTCACTCCAGCACAGACAGCACCGCATCCACCATATGATCCTTCTCCACCACTTGGGTAAAACGGACCGACTTGTCCCGCAGTCCAGCCAGGGGGGCGGGAGCGGGCTGTCCAGTTTTTGCGGTGAGCTGGTCCAGGGCGTCTAGGCCGGAAGCAATGTTGCTCTCGCCTAGGGCCTCCAGCACACTGGCACAGAACTTAAAGGGGCTGGCAGTAGATGCTACAACGGCAGGGGTTGTGTCGCCTGTCTCCTTCCGATACTGCTCCAGAGCAGAGAACGCCACAGCAGTGTGGGTGTCAATGAGGTAGCCCCGCTTTTCATACATCTCCCGAATGACCCGCTGGGTCTCCCGGTCATCGCAGGAATAGCCCTTAAAACGCTTATTGAGCTTTTCCTTCACTTTGTCGCTCACCTCATACCGTCCCACCTCGTTCAGCCGGGACATATAGCGTTTTACCTCCGCCGGGTCCTGGGTGAGGGAGTACAGCAGCCGCTCCAGGTTGGAGGAGATCAAAATATCCATGGAGGGAGACATTGTGTTATAGAATGTCCGGTTTCGATCATAGATACCGTCCCGAAGGAAATCGGTCAGCACATTATTCCTGTTGGAAGCGCAGATCAGCTGGTCAATCGGCAGCCCCATCTCCCGGGCGTAGTAGGCGGCCAGAATATTGCCGAAGTTGCCTGTGGGCACACAGACATTCACCGCCTGGCCCGGCTCTATCTTCTCATCCCGGAGCAGGTCGCAGTAGGCAGAGATGTAGTAGACAATCTGAGGCAGGACCCGCCCCCAGTTGATCGAGTTGGCGGAGGAGAAGAAATATCCTCGGCGGGCCAGTTCCCGGCGGACCCTCTCATTGGAAAACAGCTTCTTCACCCCGGTCTGCGCATCGTCAAAGTTGCCTACCACAGCGGCAACGCCCACATTGCTCCCCTCCTGGGTGACCATTTGCAGCTCCTGGACCTGAGATACCCCATCCTTGGGGTAAAAAACCAAAATCTTGGTCCGGGGCACGTCTTTAAACCCCTCCAGGGCGCCCTTTCCCGTATCGCCAGAGGTGGCCACCAGGATGCACACCGTCTTGTTCTCCTCTGTTTTCACCAGGGAGGTGGTGAGCAAATGGGGAAGCATCTGCAATGCCATATCTTTAAAGGCACAGGTGGGCCCATGCCACAGCTCCAGACAGTGGGTGTTCCCGTCCACCGTACGAACAGGGGCCACAGCTGGAGAGTCAAACTTGTCTGGGCCATAGGCAGCACTGGCAAAGTCAGTGAGTTCCTTAACGGAAAACTCCTCTAAAAATTGCTTCATAATGTACACTGCCCGCTGCTGATAGGCCATATCCTTCATGTCCTCCAGCGCCTTGTTGGGCAGCTTTGGGATATAGAAGGGGGTCAGCAGCCCTCCGTCTCCCGCCAGCCCCTGAGCAATGGCCTGAGAAGCAGAGTATTGGGTAGTATTGTCCCGCGTGCTGATATACCGCATTTAAATCCTTCCTTACTCTATGTTGATGGGTCCTATTATGCCAGCTTTCTGGGCTGAGGTCAAGGTTTTTTCACAGTTTCTGTGCGGTTGACCTGCGCCCGCCCGTATGGGCTGCGTACGGACCTGCGGGCAACCACTACTGCCTCCCCATATTAAAACACATTTTCCAAATGGATGATCTTCGGCTTGGAGGTCTTAACTCCCTGGGGCGCGTAAATTTCAACCACATCAAAACGGGGCTGAAGCTCTGTCGGATGTTGAACCAGATAGAGCTGGGCGGCGGTGCGCAGCCTGGCCTGCTTGCGCAGGTCTACAAATTCTCTGGGACTGCCGTAGGCATCACTCCTGCGCAGCTTAACCTCCACAAAACACAGATAGGTCCCATCCTCCGCTACCAAATCCAACTCCCCAAAGCGGCATTTCCAGTTGGCCGCCGAAATATGGAAGCCCTTATCCCGCAAAAATCCCACCGCTTGGTCCTCTCCCCATCGTCCCAGCAGGCGGCTCTCCTGGCCGCTCACCGTTCTTTGAGAAAGGTCCGACGGTGGATCGGGCAGGGACCATACTGGGCCAACAGCTCATAGTGGAGCTTTGTACCGTACCCCTTGTGTTTTTCGAAGTGGTACTCAGGATATTTTTGGGCCTGTTCCACCATATGCCGATCTCGACTCACCTTCGCCAAGATGGAGGCCGCCGCGATAGAGGCAGACAGGCTGTCCCCTTTTACCAAACAGCGGTGAGCAGCAGTGATAGCGGCAGATCGTCCACGATCCCGGTTACCGTCGATCAGGGCGAAGTCCGGTCTGTGGGACAGGCCGTCAATCGCCAGCTGCATGGCCCGCATCCTCGCACTGAGAATATCTGTGGCGTCGATTTCTTTGGCCTCCACACAGGCCACTGACCAGGCCAGAGCCCTGTCCTGAATGACCGGAAACAGCTCCTCCCGCTTCTTTTCAGTCAGCTTCTTGGAGTCATCCAGGCCTGAAATCTCCTCCCCCAGGGGCAAAATCACCGCTGCGGCATAGACCGGCCCCGCCAGAGGTCCCGCCCCCGCCTCATCACAGCCGCAAACAAGGCTGTAGCCCTGGGAAAGGGCCTCTCGTTCGTACTGCCATAGGTCCATTTATGTTCCTCCTTATTCTCAGCATGGGGGCAGGCTTTGGTTGCCCGCATATGACCGGCGTTGTCTCAGCAGGCAACTGCAGACAGCTTCTGCCATTGGAACCGTGCGGCAAGCCCAGCCGCCTCACTCTACATTCCTGTCTGCGGTATCTCCAGGGTAAAACGCCCCAGCTTCCCTCCCCGATACTCGTCCAGCAGGACCCGCGCCATGCGCTCGGTGTCCAGCTCGTTACCGGATACCCGCATCCCCCGCTTGGCAGCGGCAGTTTCCAAAATCCGGTAGCCCCAGGCCACGTCGTTCTCCCCCTCTTCCCGGGATGGCACTTGTGCCAGCTTGCAGCCCTCGATGAGGGCTTGAGGATAACGCTCCCCCAGCAAAGCCATAAAGTGGCAGCCCAGGGTCTCCACGTCCATGATCTCATCCTTCACCGCCCCGGTAAAGGCCAGATTCATACCAGTGGTCTCGTCCTCAAACTTTGGCCAGAGGATACCAGGGGTATCCAGCAGATCCAGTCCCTGGTCCACATGGACCCACTGCTTTCCACGGGTGACTCCAGGGCGATCACTGGCCTTGGCGGATTTTTTCTTGGCCACCTTATTGATAAAGGTGGACTTCCCCACATTGGGCACCCCCACCACCATGGCACGAACTGGTCGGCCCACTTGGCCCTTCTCCCTCCACCTGGCAATCTGATCTCGCAGCACGTTCTGGACCGCCGCTGAAAATTGATTCACTCCCCGACCGGAGCGGGCGTCTGTCTCTAAAACGGAATGGCCCTGGCCCCGAAAATAAGTCCCCCACGTCTTGTTCTGAGCAGCATCAGCCTGGTCCGCCCGGTTGAGGACAATTAAGCGGGGCTTGCCGGCACAGATAGAGTCGATGTCTGGATTGCGGCTGGAGGCAGGGATACGGGCGTCAATCACTTCCACCACAATGTCCACCAACTTCAGGTCAGCCTCGATCTGCCGCCGAGTTTTCGTCATGTGGCCGGGATACCATTGGATGTTCATAGGAGAACCTCCTAAACTTCAGAGATTTGTAAGGGACATGTCCCTTCTTTGTAAGAAACGTCTGGTATCCTCTCTGCATCTACTACAGAAAGGGATCTGATTGTATTATGAGCTTTTTCACTTTGAAAATCGTCGCCCTACTGTCTATGCTGTGGGACCATGTAACTTACGTCTGGCCTCTGTCCCTAACACTGCAAGTCCTCCTCTTCCCCAACGCCGCCGAAACTGTTCCCGCGCTCCTAGCTCTCCAGCGCGCCACTGACTACATCGGCCGCATCGCCGCCCCCATCTTCCTGTTCTCCATCGCCAACGGCTACCGGCACACCCGAAACTTCAAACGGTATGCCCTCCGACTGCTGGTCTTCGCCTGCCTGGCGGAGTACCCATACTACCTTCTGTTCGGTTTTCATGGCAACATCATGTTCACCCTGCTGCTGGGCCTGTTCACTTTACGGCTGATGGACTGGGGCAACGGGAAACGAGTAGGGCTGGGCTGTCTGTTGGCCATCGGGGTAGTAATTGCCGCCGAGTATCTCAGTCTTGCAGAGGGAAACGGGCGCTATATCCTGTTTATCCTGGTCTTTTACTGGACGGACAGCTGGCCCACCCGAAGCAAGGTCCTGTTATGGCTGTTTCTCATGCCCATGTCCCGGTACAGACTGATCTGGATGTTCTTCTCTGAGCCGCTGTTTACCGTTGGTTGGCTCCACATGCTGTGCATCAACGCCGTCGGCCCCCTGCTGGGGGTGGCATTCCTACTCTTCTACAACGGAAAAAAGGGCTACACCTTTCCTGGGAACAAGTATCTATGGTACGTCTTTTACCCCGTCCATCTGCTGCTGTTGGCGCTGATGCGCACCGGAGTTTAAGGTTCAAAATCACTCCCCTGAGAAAAGGCCACACAGCAAAGCCCAGTCAAAGCGGGGCAGAAGACTTCGCTCTCTGACATCGACCCCGCCTCTTTACCCCTATATATTTTTCAACATCAAGAAATAACTGGCATGGTATATACAAACTCATCGCTGGGAGGCAATTCTACCCGCTTTTCCCACACCTCATCCGAAATGTCCGGCCAAGTATCGAAGGAGCCGGCAGGCAGGAAAATCAGCGTCACATCCTTCGACAGGCCAAAACGCTCCCTATAATAATAGGCCCCCTCGGCGCTCCAGGGGTTGCGCACATACCACTGTTGGGCATCGTATCGATCTGTGGGCAAAATCAAAATTTTTCCACCTCCAGCTCTCACCTGGTGGATGAGCTGCTGCTCTACTATGTTACAGGCCAGTACATTGCTCCCCCGGTACACCCAGGGGGCCAGCAGCACCGCCGCCAGAAGTGCGGTCCCCCACAGCACAGACCGCCGCTCCAGGACGGGGGCGGCCGTGTCCGCCGCAACCAAAATCAGCATCACCATGGGAAAAAAGTAAAATCGCCAGCCAGAGATGGTCACCGCCGCCACCGGCGCCAGGGACACAGGCGCCGCCAAAAACAGGAGTATCCGTCCCGCCTTTATGCGGCCGCTGCACCGCTGAGCCAGCAGGGCCCCTAGGGGCAGCACCCAGCATAGAACAGCCACAGAGGGCACAGCACACCCTCCAGTCCACCACACCCAACCGCTCAGAGCCAGAGGAAGCGCCCCCAACAGGGCCATCCACCGGGCCCGACTCTCCCAAAAAGCACGGGCAATGATGACTGCCAGCGGTAAGCTGATATGAATTCCATGCAAAAAGGCTTGGGGCAGCAGAACTCCAAAATACCGCCCCGCGATCTGTCCAACAGCGGCGCCCAGCCCCTCCCCCGGGGCAAAGGACAGAGCCCTTCTCCCGCCCAGGGAGGTGCCAGAAGACAGCAATGTGAGTACAATATCGTTAAAAAACATCACATAGACCGCCAAAACTGCCCCTCCCAGGCAGGCATAGAAGGGCAGGCAAAGCCGTTTTCCCCGGTTCACCGTTCCATACAGCGCCAAAATCAGGGATGCCCCCAAAACAAGTAGCGCCAAGTGTTCTAAAAACAGCCCCATAGCCAGTGTTATGCCGAAGAGAATCGCTGACCACCGCCCCAGCTGACGTCCACTTCTCTCCACATGTCTCAAGGTGGTCAACCAGAGGAGGGCAACCAGCACTGACAGGCCGTAATTGCCAAAACCGGAAATCCAGCCATAGACCTCCCGCCACAGCTCTACTGGCATGAGCAGTACCCCAATATTACAGGCCAAAAAGATGGGGAGGAACGCCTCTTTCCGTTCTCGGGCAGCCAGCTGGGCCATGAGATAGGGAATGAAAAACATGGCCCCACCCATCATCAAGGTCTTGGCCGTCAAGGAGCGGCACATGACGACTGCACAGAAATTGCCCACATACCGGTTATTCAGCAGTCCGTACCGCCACCAATCCAGCCCTGTCTGGGTGCCCCACTGCAGGTCGTCCACCAGACTGTAGTGGGCTGCTCCGCCCAGCAGCAGCCAAAAAGCTGCAAACAAAATTAAAACACCAAAGCAAAGTCTTCTAGAGCCCTTCATACCGCTCACCTTTTCCAATTTGCTGAGAAAATTTCAGGGATTGACAGGAAATTTCTCCCCTCTGCAGCATGGGTCCGGAGCTTCTCTGCTTGCAGAGCCAAATCTCCATTTGCAGAGATTGGGAAAGCCCACACCATCCATCGCATAGCAAAAAGGAGCGGCAAACGCCGCTCCTTTTGTTGGCTTACAGAGCTTCCTTGACCTTGGCGGCCTTGCCCACGCGGTTGCGCAGGTAATACAGCTTAGCACGGCGAACCTTGCCCCGGCGAACCACCTCAATCTTCTCCACAGAAGGGGCATGAACAGGGAACACCTTCTCCACACCCACGCCGTAGGACACCCGGCGGACAGTGAAGGTCTCCTCAATGCCGCCATGCTTTTTGGCAATGACAGTGCCCTCGAAAACCTGGATACGCTCGCGGTTGCCCTCCTTCACCCGCAGGTGGACACGAACTGTGTCACCGATGGACATCTGGGGGGGCTCAGCCTTGGTATACTTCTCAGTAAACGCTTTCATCAGATCCATGATATTTTCCTCCTGTTGTATAGGCGTTCATTCCGGCCTGTGACCCGCTCCACGAGAGGGGCGCCGCAGAGGATCGCCCGTTTTCAGACTAAGGCAGTGTATCACAGTTCCCAGAGAAATGCAAGACATTTTTCGCCATCAGGAAAATTTTTCGGTAAAAAACAGCGTTTCCAGCTCCTCTGGCATCTGGCCCACCAGACGAAAATATCCAATCTCCCCCTCATCCCAGACATAGCCCACCAATTCGCCTTTGGCGTTACAGACATAAAAGCTGTGCGCTCCCCCTGGCCGCAGTTCTACCTGCTCCACCGACTGTCCATTGTAACAGTACAACAGATCAAAGCTCAAAGGGTCATTGGAATTGGCATTCCAGCTTTGATAAAGTGGGTCAGAGGGCAGCGGCGTCACCGAAGGGACATGCGTCCCGCTCACATTGACCAACAGGCTGGCAAAGGCCCAGGAGCTCTCTGTACAGCCGTGGATGTGCTCATGGTAATAGAAATTCTGGTCGGGCAGATAGGAGGGCTCCACATTTAAGATACCCCCTCTGCCCGCCTGTGTCCCTACCTCGTCCCGCTTGAAGGCATCCCGTACCAGACAGGCAATCCGCTGGTCATTCTCATAG